>CAZACH010000006.1:0-22147 GCA_964483275.1 uncultured Sphingomonadaceae bacterium
GGTGATGAGCCTGTCGGCCCTGACCAAGATGTCGGAGGAGGGGGTGGCGTTCAAAAGCCATCTCGACGGCTCACGCCATAGCCTGACGCCCGAACGCTCGATGGAGATACAGCGGCTGCTGGATTCGGACATCGTCATGGCCTTTGACGAATGCACGCGCTTCGGCGTCTCGCGCGACGAGGCGGCGGCGTCGATGGAGCGTTCGATGCGCTGGGCGCGCCGTTCGCGCGACGGCTTCGATGCGGGGGCGGACCATGCGGCGCGGTCGGCGCTGTTCGGCATCCAGCAGGGCGCGATGGACGAGGATCTGCGCCGCATCTCGTCCCAGAAGCTGACCGACATCGGCTTCGACGGCTATGCGGTCGGCGGCCTCGCGGTCGGCGAGGGGCATGAGGAGATGATCCGCGTGCTCGGCTTCGCGGTGCCGATGCTGCCCGACGAGCGGCCGCGCTACCTGATGGGCGTCGGCAAGCCCGACGACATCGTCGAGGCGGTGCGGCGCGGGATCGACATGTTCGACTGCGTGCTGCCCACCCGCTCGGGCCGCAACGGCCAGGCGTTCACCCGCAACGGGCCGCTCAACATCCGCAATGCACGCCATGCCGAGGATCTGGCGCCGCTCGATGCCGATTGCGCCTGCCCGACCTGCACCGGCTGGAGCCGCGCCTATCTGCATCATCTGGTGCGCAGCGGCGAGATATTGGGCGCCATGCTGATGACCCAGCACAATATCCATTTCTATCAGGACATGATGGCGATGCTGCGCGCCGCCATCGCGGCCGGGGAGCTGGACGCGGAAGCGGATGCCTTCCTGCGGCGTTATCGGGGTGGATGAAGTTCCAGGCCCCCGTTCGTCCTGAGCCTGTCGAAGGACGACAGCGCAGGCCTTCCCGCCCGCAAGGTCCGGAGCGGATCACAGGTGGGTGCTGTCGTCCTTCGACAGGCTCAGGACGAACGGCGGTGAGTGGTGGGGGACGCTACGACCGGCCCTATGCCGGTAGCGCCTGCGTTGCGGGCTTTTCGCGGCACAGGCGGTTGCGGCCCTGCGCCTTGGCTTCGTAAAGAGCGGCATCGGCGCGGGCGAGGAGGGCTTCGAGGCTGTCGACATAGCGGAGCTGGGCTACGCCCATCGACAGGGTGACGCGGCCGACCTCGCGGCTCGACTGCTTCGCGCGGATGACGCGCGATGCGATGAAATCCCGGAACTGCTCGGCGATGTCGGAAGCCGATTCGATGTCCTTGCCGGGCAGCACGATCACGAACTCCTCGCCGCCGTAACGGGCCGGGAAGCCGACGCCGTGGCAGAAATTCTCGAGGCTGGCACCGACGAGCCGCAGCACCTCGTCGCCGAGATGATGGCCCCAATCGTCATTGAATTTCTTGAAATGGTCGATGTCCGCGAAGATGATCGACAGCGGCTTGCGGTCGGCGAGCGCGCGCGCCGCCTGCACGTCGAGATAGTCGGCGAAGGCCTTGCGGTTGGCGATGCCGGTCAGCGGATCGGTGCGGCTTTCGGTCTGCGCGGTGTCCAGCTCGCGCTTGAGGGTCTTGATCTCCTGGCCGGACATGGCGAGTTCGGCCTCAAGCCGGGTGGTCTTCTCGATCATCGCCGAGGTCGCCGCGATCATCTGTTCCAGCAGCGCGCGCCGGGCCTCCTCGTCATGCAGCGATTCGCCGAGCGAGCGCTTCTTGCCCGAAAGCGTTTCCTTGTAGAGGCGGGCATCGTCCTCGGACTGGCCGAGCGTCGCGGCAACGGAGCTGAGCTGCTCGCGCGTCTGGCCGAGCAGCTTGTCGAGCGTGGCGGCGCCTTCGAGCGAATGGCCATAGATTTCGCGCCGCAAGTTGTTCATCGCGCGAAGGCCGACCCGACCCTTCGCGCGGCGAATGGCATCGACGGCGCTCACCAGTTCCTGATCGGACCGGGTGACATAACGATACCAGAATTCATAATTGGCGGGAGTCGGCGGGGCGCCACCTTCTTCGAGCAAGGTGGCGATTTTCGACATGAGAGTAGCGCTGGTCACCTCGACTGGCTTTCCGTGATCTGCCCGCATCCGCGGGTTCGTTATGGTCTGAAATGGTTAACAAAACAAACAACGCACGGAAAATCTGCGGAGGATCAACTATCCAGCCGGGCCTTTACTTTCAGGAAAGCGGGCAGGGGGCCGTTCCACCCGGCTTCGTCATAGGGCGAGACGCCTTCGTCCTGCTCCTGTCGCGGCTTTTGTTCGGAACGCGGCGCCCGATCCTTTTCGCGCCCGCGCGGCTGGCGTTCCTGGCGGGGGCGTTCCCCCGATTCGACCGGCGCGGCGCGTGGCGCGGTTGCGGCGGGCTTGCTCCCTTGCAGCTGCTCAAGAAGTTCGATCCGCGTGTTGATGAGCTTCTCGATCGCCGCGACCGCTTCCTCATCCTCGCTGGTGGCCAGCGTGATCGCGACGCCCATCGCGCCGGCGCGGCCGGTGCGGCCGATGCGGTGGACGTAATCGTCGGGGTGCCATGGCACGTCATAGTTGAAGACGTGGCTGACGCCCTTGATATCGAGGCCGCGCGCGGCGACGTCGGACGCGACGAGGATGTTGATCTCCTCCTGCCGGAAGCGATCGAGTTCCTTCAGCCGCTCCGACTGCTCCATGTCGCCATGGATCTGGCCGGCGGCGAAGCCGTACCGCTTCAGGCTGGTGACGAGCTCGCGCACCGTCGTCTTGCGGTTGGCGAAGATGATGGCCGTCTTGACGTCGTCGGCGGACAGCAGCGTGCGGAGCAGGGCGCGCTTGTCGCGGGAACTGGTCTTCACCAGCCGCTGGGTGATCGACGCATTGGCCGAGGCGGGGCGCGACACCTCGATGGTGCGCGGCTCGGTCAGGAAGCGATCGGCCAGCTTCTTGATCGGCGCCGGCATGGTGGCGGAGAACAGCAGCGTCTGGCGCTGGGCCGGCAGCTTCTGGCAGATCGATTCGATGTCGGGGATGAACCCCATGTCGAGCATGCGATCGGCTTCGTCGATGACGAGCATGGCGCAGCCGGACAGCAGGATCTTGCCGCGCGCGAACTGGTCCATCAGGCGGCCCGGCGTCGCGATCAGCACGTCGACGCCCTTTTCGAGCGCGCGGTCCTGGTCGCCGAAGGCCACGCCGCCGATCAGCAGGGCCATGGAAAGCTTGTGATACTGGCCGTATTTCTGGAAGTTCTCGGCGACCTGCGCGGCGAGTTCGCGCGTCGGCTCAAGGATCAGCGAGCGCGGCATCATGGCGCGGGCGCGGCCATGGGCGAGGATGTCGATCATCGGCAGGACAAAGGATGCCGTCTTGCCGGTGCCGGTCTGGGCGATGCCGATAATGTCCTTGCCCATCAGGACAGGCGGGATCGCCCCCTTCTGAATCGGGGTGGGATCGGCATAGCCGGACTCGTGCACGGCACGCAGCGTTTCCGGCGACAGGCCAAGATCTTCGAAGCTCATGGTGCGCGCTTGCGAGCCGCAGCACGAATTGTCAAGGATTTCCGGGACTCTTCCGTCGAGGAACAAGTTTTTTGAAGCTGCCGATCTCACATTCGCTACCGGAGCGCGTGTGAATGGCCTCCCGCCGCGCGCAAATCTCGCCGTCGGCGGCGGGGCGGAGATAGAAACCGCCATAGAAGCCCAGGGCCGGGCAAGTGTCGCGCAGTTTGATCCGCCAGCGTTCGCCGCCCTCCAGAACCAGGTCGACGATATCGGTCGAGCGGATGATCGCGCCGGCGAGGGCGCGTGGCTGGATGCAGCGGCGGGAACCCTTCTCGACCCATTCGTCGGCCGCCGGCTGCGTTCTGCCGCGCACCGGCACGCGCATGAGCAGGCGCCGCTTCTCGTAAACGACGCCTGCCTCGTCCCGGCCGGGCGCGTCGGGCGGCGCGCTGGCGAGCGCCATACCCAGCAACAGGAGGGTGGAGAAGCTCAAGACGCTGAATCCCCGGGGGCGGTGGTGTTCAACGCTGCCTTGCCAATCCAGATTGAACGGCGCCTGAACCTTGCGGCGGAATGCTTGCGCCGGGGCGATCCGGGCCATAGAGGATGACAGCACTGCCCGGCGGTTTGCGCGGCCGGCGCAACCCCGCTGTCCAGGAGAGATGAGTTATGGCGTCCGCCGCCCCGGTCACTTCGCAATTGCCGCTGCTCTACGCTGAACTCGAACCCCTGTCGTCGACCCAGCATGGCGGCCATCGCCTCAACCCGCAACCGCTTCCCGAAGATCGGCGCAACGCGCACGCCGTGCCGCTGACGGTCGAGGAGTTCGTGATGGCGCAGCGCCATTTCCCGATCGTCTTTTCCGTCGGCCCCAATCCGGTGCCGCTGGCGCTGATGGGCCTGAACGAGGGCGTGAACCTGTTCTTCGATTCGGAAGGCGATTTCCGCGACGACACCTATGCCCCGGCCTATCTGCGCCGCTGGCCCTTCCTGCTGGCCCGGCTGCGCCCGGAAAGCGACGAATTGTCGCTGTGCTTCGATCCCACGGCGAACAGCATCGTGCCGGGCGAGGAGGGCGAAGCCCTGTTCGACGACGGCCAGCCTTCGGAAACCACCAAGGGCGTTCTGGCTTTCTGCGAGCAGTTCGAGCAGGCGGGCGCGCGCACTGCGGCTTTCGTCAAGGAATTGCAGGATCTCGACCTGCTGATGGACGGCGAAGTGGCGATCCAGGCGCCGGGCGCGGCCCAGCCGTTCATCTATCGCGGCTTCCAGATGGTGTCCGAGGAAAAGCTGCGCGAACTGCGCGGCGACCAGCTGCGGCGCATCAATCAGTCGGGGCTTCTCGGCCTGATCCACGCGCATCTGTTCTCGCTGTCCCTGATTCGCGATCTGTTCGCCCGCCAGCAGGCGGAGGGGAAGGGGCCGGCTCTGGTTCCATCGGCGGAAAACGCCTCGTAGCGTCTGATCCACATGCGTGGAAGCGGCACCGGCCCGCGCCCCCTCCCGGCCACCCATTCAGGATAGGCTGTGGGTGGCCGGGAGGGGGCGCGGGCCGGTGCCGCCTTGAGTCAACGCCCCCGAATCAGACCCCGGCAACTTAATTCATATTTGCGAGAGAATCGCAATTAGAGGGGTTGAAAGGTGCTTTTTAGCCACCTATGTTGCTGGGGCACATGGTCGCGTTCCCCTTTCGCGACAGTGCACGCACCTTCGGGTGCGTTTCCTCCCTGAACCTTGGCCACCCTGCCTATGGCAGGGTGGCTCTTTCTTTTGGCGCGGTGCGGTCCCGGCCGCCCAGGGCGTGGACGGTTACTCGGCCGCGGCCGACAAGCCGGCGCCGCCGAATCGATCGCTCACCATGTTCCGAAACCGGCTGACGGCATCGCCCAGCCGCCCGGCCTGGAACGGCATGGCGGCGATCGGGTCGAGCGTTGCCTGATCGAGATAGAGCGCCCGATCCATCTCGACCTGCAGCGCGTGGATGTTGTGACCCGGCGCGCCATGTCTTTCGATGATGTACCCGCCGGCATAGGGCCGGTTCCGCGCCGTGGTGAAGCCGGCGCCGCGCAATGCCTCCTCCAGCATATGGGTGACTGCAGACTCCGCGCTCGTGCCGAATCGGTCGCCGATCACGATCTCGGCACCGCGACGTCCGGCGCGGTCGCGCGGCAGGGACGGCATGGAGTGGCAGTCGATCAGGATCGCATAGCCGTGGCGGTGCCGGGCGTCGGCCAGCAGCGCGCCGACGCGCTCATGATAGGGGCGATGCACGGTCTGGACCCGGCTCCGCAGCGTCGCGGCGGGAAGGCGCTCCGCATAGACCGGACGGCCGGCGACCCTTGTCGGCATCAATCCCAGCCCGGCGGCGATGCGCGCGCTGCCATGATGCGGGGAAGGCGGCGGGAAGGGATCGACCATCGCCGGGTCGATCTCCTCGGGGTGGCGGTTGATGTCCAGCCAGGCGCGCGCGTGGCCGGCGATCACCGCCGGCATGTCGGGCGCGACGGCCAGCCGCACCAGCGCATCCATATGGGCATCCTCAAGCTGGCGCAGCTCCTCGACCGGCCGCGCGCTGACCCGGATCAGCTCGGGCGGATAGAAGCGCCCGGCATGGGGGCAGCTGAGCACCAACGGGGCCGTCCCCATCGGGTTGAGGACGGTCGGTTCGGGAGGGGGGGCGCTGGAAATCACCGTAAAAGGCTAATCGCTTCGCAAGGAAAGTCGATCCCGTTTGCGTTTCTTTACCCATGGCCGGCTAGGCGGATGCAAGAATCTTGAGCTATGAGGCCCCTGCCGCCTGGGCGGCGCGAGGCTCCATTGCGGGCGATAAGAAGGACAGACTGGCGATGGCGCGCATCCTGCTCGCTGAAGATGATGATTCGATGCGGACATATATTGCGCGCGCGCTGGAGCGGGCCGGCTATGTGGTGGAATCGGTGGATCGCGGGACGGCGGCGCTGCCGCTGCTGGCCAATGGCGAATATGACCTGCTGCTCACCGACATCGTCATGCCGGAGATGGACGGCATCGAGCTTGCGCAGCGCGCCGTGGCCCTCGCGCCGTCGATGCGGGTGATGTTCATCACCGGCTTTGCCGCCGTCGCGCTGGCCCGTCCCGGCGGCGCGCCGGCCAACGCCAAGGTGCTGTCCAAGCCCTTCCACCTGCGCGATCTTGTCACCGAGGTCGACCGGATGCTGGAGAATGACGATCAGCCCGCTTGAGCGCTTGCCAACCCCCCGACCTTCCGCTAGCTAGCGCCGCCGTGGGCGTGTAGCTCAGTGGTAGAGCACTGTGTTGACATCGCAGGGGTCGCAAGTTCAATCCTTGCCACGCCCACCATTAAAAAGCCCCGAGAGGTCCGCGGACTTCTCGGGGCTTTTTTTAATGCTGGCAGACCCGAAGAACGCCATCGGCGCGACCCACGATGACTCACCGCAGGCCCGGATGCCTCAAGAGGAAGCGGCACCGGCCCGCTCCCCCACCCGGCCACCCAGTCAGGATACGCTGTGGGTGGCCGGGTGGGGGAGCGGGCCGGTGCCGCCTGATTCGGCGCAGCCGAGGCAGACTCTCCTTAAAGCGGGCGGGTGCGTAATTCTTCCACCAGCGGGCCTTGCTGATCCGGTGTCGTGCCATGCAGCAGGATTTCGTCGGCGCCGGCGTCCAGATAATCCCGCAGCCGGTCCGCGCAGCGTGCGACGCTGCCGGAGGCGGCGCCGGTTTCCAGCCATTCATGGGGCAGCATATCGACGGCCGCCGCCATCTGCCGCCGCGCCTCGCCGACATCCTCCTGCCCATATTCCAGCCGGCTCAGCCCGGTCTCGACGAGGCGGTTCATCGGTGCTTCGTCCCATCCGTTCATCGTCACGATCGGCAAGCCGACCTCGCGATGCATGAAATAGGAGACAGCGCGTGCTTCGAGGATGTTGGCGCGCTCATCCTGGGTTAATGTGTCGGGCGCCGTCACGACGGTGGCATAGATCCTGACCGCGGCCGGATCGCGGCCTGCCGCGCGCGCCGCGTCCCGCACGATCCCGACCGATCGCGCGACTCCTTGCGCGGTGAGGAAGGGGTGCAGCAGCAGCCCGTCGAAATGCGCGCCGGCGAGCGCGAGCGTCTTCGGCCCGACGGCGCCGAGGATGATGGGCGGCGGGTTGGGGCAGGGCTGCGCGAGCGCCATTTCGGGGAACTCCCCGGCGGGACCATGATAGGAGACCGTTTCCCCGGCCCAAAGCTTGCGCAATATGCCGGCATAGTCCGCCATGGCGGCATTGTTGAGCACGGGGATGCCCAGTTTGCGGAACAGGGGCGGTACGGCGCGGCCGAAGCCGAGCACGAAGCGCCCGCCGGACAGCATCTGCATCGAGGCGCCCATGCCAGCCTGGACGAGCGGGTGGCGGGTTCCGAAATGCGTGAGCCCGGCCACCAGCCGCACCCGCTCGGTGGCCTGGGTCAGGGCGCCCATGACCGATCCGAGTTCCTTGCTCTCCCAGCGCTCCGAAAGAACGATTCCGCCGAGGCCGAGCTTTTCGCCAAGCCGCGCCTGGTCAAGCCCTTCGCGCGGATCGCTGACCCGGCCCGGCAGGATGTAGGAGTTCAGAATATCGGCCATTGATCGCATATTATTCACTCACGCTGGAATGGTGTAGGTCGTGGGCGCCCCGGCGCGTTCGTCGCGCTCCGTGGCGGCCAGACGGTCGAGCGTCCGCCGCGCGAGGACGGCGGCCTTGTCGCTCGGCAAGAGCAGGGGTTTCATGTCCCAGAAATCGCGGCCCGCCATGCTCTCCTGCACGGCGATGAGCATCGGCTCGTCCTCCTTGCGGAAGGCATAGTCGACGAGGTCTTCGATGGACCGGGTGATCTCCGCATTGTCCTTGGCGAAGTTGCGGAAGATCAGCCAGCGATAGACGGTCGATGTCGCGCTCTCCGGGGTCAGGATGTGGACGCTGCCCATGAACGATCCTTCCTCGCGCGGGCGGCCCGGTTGGGTGATGCCGACCTCGAGATAGAAGGCGCCCGGCGCGTCCCAGCGCATATCGTTCCAGAAATCGACGGGTTCGCCCGCTTTCGCCGCGCCGGCGATGGTGAACAGCGTCGCCGGCTCGCCCTGCGGGTTCCAGCGGTTGTAATGGATGCGGTCGCCCGCCTGCGTCACGGTCGCGGTCCCGCGCGCCAGCGCTTCGGTGCCGAGCGTCGTGGGATGGAGGAACGCGCCGTGCGTGAGATCGAGCAGATTGTCGATGATGAGCTTATAGCCGATCGGCTGGCGCATGGCGTGGGTGGGCGTCATCACATAGGTTGCCTGATCGTCGAGCCAGCCGAAATCGGGGATCGCCCGGGGATCGGCCTTGTCCCGATCCCCCATCCAGACCCACAGCAGCATATTCATCGCGACCACCGGGTAGGACGCCAGACGCGCCGCGCGCGGCACGCTGCCTTCGCCCACGGGGTTGTGGATGCATGCGCCGCCCGCATCGAACAGGAGGCCGTGATAACCGCACTGGATCGCATCATCGACGATCCTGCCGCGATGCATGGGCGCGAAGCGGTGGGGACAGGTATCGCTGAGCGCGACGGCGGAACCGTCGCGCCTGCGGTAAAGCACCAGCGCCTCATCAATGATCCTTACGGCGAGCGGCGTGTCGCCCAGCTCATTGTCCCAGGCGGCGACATACCAGGCATTGCGGATGAACCCACCCATCGCCCCTCTCCTCGATCCTAGATCTTGAAGCGCAGTGTCGCATACCATTCGGCCGGCCGGTTATAGACGCCCGTGATGAATCCGACGCCGCCCGCCACGGTGCTGAACTGATTGGTGCCGTTGACGATGTAGCGCTTGTCGAAGACGTTCTTGCCGCCCACCGAAAGCGACCAGGCGTCGTCGGCGGCGGAATAGGTCGCGGAGAGATCGACCACGCTGACCGCCTTTCCGAACAGCTCGGGCGTGTTTTCGGCGTCGGAGGCCGTGCGCGACCGATAGAAATAGTCGCCGCGCAGCGTCACGGTGGCGTCGGCCGGCAGGGCAATGCGATATTCCGGCCCGAAATGCGCCGTCCACTTGGCGACCTTGGGCAGGGCGCTGTCGATCGTGATGATGCCGGTGGGGTCGTCGACGCGGGTATATTTGGCGTCGATATAGCCGGCGCTGGCGTTCAGCCGGAACGCATCGGTCAGGACCGCCTGCGCTTCCACTTCCACGCCCTTGATGCGCGCCGCGCCGGCATTCTCGAAGGTGGGCGACACGCCGCGCTGGATGCTGAGCTGAATGCCGTCATATTTCGTGGTATAGGCGGCCGCGTTGAGTTGCAGGCGGCGGTCGAGCAACTGGCTTTTGACGCCGACCTCGAAGGTTTTCGCCGTCTCCTCGTCAAAGGTCGGCACCGCCATAACGGGGAAGGTCACGCGCGTCGTCCAGCCGCCGGATTTGTAGCCGCGCGAGAAGGAGCCATACAGCATGACGTCGTCGACCGGCTTGAATTCGACACCCAGGCGCGGCGAAAAATCGGTGAACTTCTGCTTTTGGCGGGCCGTCGGCAGCAACTGGCTGAGGTCGGTCGGGTCGGGATAGAGGGCGGGCGGAAGCCCCGCCACCTTCTGAAGGAAAAGATTTATGTCCTTTTGGCTGGGCAGGAAGCTCTTGCGCTCCTCGGTATAGCGCGCGCCGACCGTGAAGCTGAGCTGTTCCGTGACCTCGAAATTCAAATGGGTGAACGCGGCATAGGATTTCGTCTTGAACGACGCCGGATTATATATCTGGAACAGGCCGCCCGCGAATATCGGGTTCTGCTGCTCGGACGCCTTTTCGTTGAAATAATATACGCCCACCAACCACTTGAGCCGGTTGTCGAAGGAGTTTCCGCTGAGCTGCAGCTCCTGCGAAAACTGCTTCTGCTTCTGGAGGACGGCCGGCTCGAACAACATCACCGGAGAGCCGTCGATATCGAGGCCGATGTTCCACCGCTGGTTGCGATAGGCCGTGATCGACTTGAGCGCGATATCGTCCGAAAGGTCGAGGTCGATGGTCGCCGCGAGGCCGTAATTGCGCAGGTGCGAGAAATTATTCCCCGTCGCATAGGTCTTGTCGATGTCGTCGGTCACATAGCGGCCGTCATAGGGCAGCCGGTCGTTCGTGGGATCGCCATCCACATTGACGCTGCCGATCGCGGTGCCCACGCCGATGCGCGGCGTGTTGCAGATGCCGGCAAGGCCCGCGCCGGCGAGCGCGTCGCCGGGAAGGCCGATGCAGGCATTGTAAAGCTGCGACAGGGATCGCGGGTCGGCGTCGGTCTTGATCAGCGTGTAGGCCGAGGCGCTTTGGCGCGCGCGCGTATAGTCCGCGGCCAGCGTGATGCGGAGGCCGTCGGTTCCCTTCCAGAGCAGCTTGCCGCGCGCGTTGATTTCATTGCCGCCGCCGTTCGTGCCCCGCGCGCCAACGCCCGTGACGATGCCGCTGTCAAGGAAGTCACGCGGCGTTTCGGAAACGAAATTCGCGGCGCCGGGGAAGGGGATGCGCTTCTGATAGCCGTCGCGATTGCTGGTGCTGAACGCGAAGCTGCTGAGCAGCTTGTCCTCGATCAGCGGCAGGTCCACCGCGATGCCGGCGTCAATGCGGTTGAACCGGCCGACCGTGAACTGGCCGCGAATGCCCCTTGTCGCCGACGGTTCGCGCGTCACCACGCTGATCGCGCCGCCGATGGTGTTGCGACCGAAAAGCGTCCCCTGCGGGCCTTTGAGGATCTCGATGCGTTCGACGTCGAGCAGATTGGCGTTCGCGCCGACGGTTCGGGCAAGATAGACCCCGTCGACATAGACGCCGACGCCCGGCTCGAAGGCGACGGCGAAGTCGTCCTGGCCGATGCCGCGAATGAAGCCGGAGAGCGACGAGGGCGCCCCGACGATCTGCGACGAATTGCTGAGCTGGACGCTCGGCGTGTAATTGGCGAGCTGGGTGATTTCCGAAACCCCCCGCGAGGCGAGTTCGGAGCCGCTGATCGCCGCGATCGCGATCGGCACGTCCTGGATATTCTCGGCGCGCTTCTGGGCGGTGACGATGATCTCCTCGATCCCGCCGCCCGACTGCTCGACCTGCGCCAGCGCCGGCATGGCAAAGGCCAGGGAAGATGCGCCGATCAAGAGCTTCGTGTAGCTGTTCATAAAGTCCTCCTCTGGTCACCTGATCCGCGTCAGGTTTGACGTGTTGATCGCAATTCGTGCCGCTTAGCGGGCGGCCGGGATGGCAGCGGGCTGGCTGCGCCGGGTCTGGTCGACGGGTGCCGCGCCGATGACCGTCGCCAGCAGCTCTTGCGGATGCTCGGGCAGCGCGTCGCCGCGCCACGCCACATGCTGGTCGGGGCGGACCAGCAGGAAATTCCTTTCATAGACGGGACGCAGGGCCGGCTGGTCGACCTTGAGCACCGCAAGCGGAACACCCAGTGAATCCGCGGCCGCCGCCATGGCGCCGGTATCGCCGTCGGTGAAGCACAGCAGGGTGAAATAGCGCCCGAGACGATCGTGAATGTTCGTGCCGTCCGCCAGGAATATGTGGGGAAGCCGTGCGCCGGGAGCGGTCGAGGGCCGATAGGTCAGCGGATCGACAGGCGGCGCCGCGTCTTCATGGACGATGACCGGCGAGCCGTCATAACGGTAGCCCAGCTCGACACCCCAGCTTTCGTTTTCGGCATTGCCGATGGTCCTGATCGCCTGGCCAAGTTGCGCGCGCCGCCGCGCGGCCTCATCGTCGTCCGCCTCCAGGTCGCCGGCCTGCGCATAGAGTTCGCCGATCTGCACGCGCACGCCCATATGACGGCGTGCGGCTTCAAGGTGCCACCAGGCGGTCGGCCGGCGCTCGGCATCATAGGCCGCGATCAGTCCGGGGCCGCCCCAGCCCTCGACGCCGGCGGCCAGCACCCAGGCCAGCGCAATGGCATCGGCGATGCCGGAATTCATGCCATAGCCGCCCGTCGGGATGAATTGATGCGCGGCGTCGCCCGCGATGGCGACACGGCCATGGCCATAGGATTCGGCCACCACGAAGTGCGCGCTCCACGGGTTGGCCTGCAATATCTCATAGTCGAAGGATCGGCCGACCCAGCCTTCGAGGACGTCCTCGGGCCGCATGCTCGCGGGGTCCATGTCCGGCGTCAGCCACGCCTGGAGCGTGTATATGTCATGGTCGTTCTGGGCGATGATCGTGCCGGACCCGGACTGGTAATGCCATGTCGGCCCCCAGCGCTGCAACAGGGCGCGGTCGTCGGTTCTGAAATGCACCATGAACGCGGCGGCGGCGTCGAACTCCCCCGCCAGCGCGATGTCGAGATCCTGCCTGACCTTGCTGCCGCCGCCGTCGCAGCCGGCAAGATAGGCGCTGCGGATCGAATAGACATCGCCACTGGCGGCATCGCGCACCTCGCTCGTCACGCCCCGGTCGTCCTGGACGAGGATTTTCTCGAAGCTGGTGCCGAAGCGGACGTCGATCAGGGGATTTTCATCAATCGCCGCCTTGAGGACGGGTTCGATGACGATCTGGCTCACCCTCAGTCCCGGCTCGCTCGCATGGCTGCCGTCATTTTCACGCGCGATGACGGCGCGCATATCGTCGGCGGAGGGGTAGTGGAAACGATGCAGTTCATGCCCGGCCAGGCTGGTGATCCAGGAAATGTCGAAGGGATTTCCGCGCGGCACCCCGACGTCCCGCAGCTTTTCCGCCAAACCCAGCCGCTTGTAGAGTTCCATGGAGCGGCCGTTGGTGAGGTCCATCTTCGGATGGCGCGTCGTCGTGGGGTTACGCTCGACCACGATGCTGCGCACGCCATAACGCGCCAGTTCGAGCGCCAGCGTCATGCCGACCGGGCCGCCGCCGGCGATAAGGACGGGCGTTTCGATCATGCGCCGCGCGCCTGCCGTCCATGCGGGTCAACCGGAAGCGAATTTGCACTGCGCGACGTCATGCGCATTTTTCCTCTCGCATCTTTAATATACCAATTGGTCAGCTTTGTCCGGGCCGCTGCTTTTCGTCAAGAGGGCATGCATTCGGCGGGCGGATTATCCCCGACGCGCGCGGATGGCGTGAATTGAAGAATCGCCGCGCCCCGCAGCGGCGCTGTCCGGGATCCTTTCATCCGGCCAGCGCTGCCGGCGGGTTTGGGCGCGCATCTCCCGATGATGCATGCAGCACTTGACCAATTGGTCTGTTCGTCGCAGTTTCCCGCTAATCGAACAAGCCGCGCCAGCATTGCCGGCCGGACGCACATCTGAACGGGAGTCCCTGCATTGAAAATCGCGCGCTACGCACATCGCGGAACCGAGGGCCTGGGTGTCGTCACGAAGGACGGCGTCGTCGCCATCGCCGATCATGCCCCGCAGGCGCCCCGCACCATGATCGACCTCATTGCCGGCTGGGACGGTCTTCGTTCGCGGATCGAGGCACTGGCCGCCGAGGGCACGCCGATTCCACTGGATGAGGTGAAGCTGCTGGCGCCCATCGCGCGGCCGTCGAAGCTGTTCGGGATCGGCCTCAACTATGCCGATCACATCGCCGAATCCGGCATGGAGCGGCCCACGGACCAGACCTGGTTCTCAATGCCGCCGACAGCGGCTAGCGGCCCCTTCGATCCGATCGCCCTGCCGCGCGTGTCGACGCAGCTCGACTATGAAGCCGAGCTGGTCGTCGTCATCGGCAAGCGCTGCCGCTATGCGGATCGGGCGGCGGCCGCCGATGCGATCTTCGGCTATTGCGTGGGCAATGATGTGAGTATCCGCGACTGGCAGTTCCGCACCTCGCAGTTCCTGCTGGGCAAGTCATTCGACACGCATGCGCCGCACGGCCCCTGGATCGTCACCCGGGACGCGATCGACCCGATGGCACTGGATATCGAATGCTTCGTCAATGGCGAGCGGCGGCAGTCATCCAACACCCGGCATATGATCTTCGATCCGGTCGCACAGGTCGAGCATCTGTCGCAGGTGATGACGCTCGAACCCGGCGACCTGCTGTTCACGGGCACGCCCGACGGCGTCGGCGCGGTCCGCAAGCCGCCCCTGTGGCTGGTCGCGGGGGACAAGGTCAGGACGACCATCTCGGGCATCGGCACGATCGAGAACGAGGTCGTGGCGGACTGACCGGGGGGCGGCGTTGGCGGTTACATCGCGTCTTCAAAGCCGCGCGGGGCCATCCTCATGAGCGCGGCGAGACCGGGTTCGTCGACGAGATCGGCGGCTTCGTCGCCCTCTACCCATAATGTCCGGCGTTCGGCGCGTTCCGGCCAGTCATCGCGCTCGACATCGACGCGCATCGGGAAAACCGTCACTTCGCAAGGGATGAGGCGGCGGCGGGTGCGCTTGTCATAGCGATAGGTCCCCAGCGGCGTATCGTGGACATGGCCCTCGATCCCCGCCTCCTCATAGGCTTCGACGGCCGCAGTGGCCGCGCCCGACAAACCCGGAATGGGCCAGCCCTTGGGGATGACCCACCGCCCGGTGTCGCGTGACGTGATCAGTAAAATCTCGGGGCCGGCGGCCTCCGCCATTCGGATCGGCAGGGCGGCGAACTGGATGCGCCGTCCCGGCGCGGCGCGGGAAAATTCTGATTCATTAATCACGGTGTCACTCGATTGACGCGGAGGGCCGGCCACGCGCGATGCGATCGTGGCGGGACGACAGGGGCGTGCTGAACAGGATGCCGAACGCCGTCGAAGCGGCGTTCGGCTAAAAGCGGCCTTGGACGAGCCTTGGTTTTTGAAAACCCTGCAACATGCCGCCAGCCTAGCCCTCAAGGCAGGCAAGTCAATGAGCGGGGTGGCGCCGGCCGCCAGCGCGACGCGGGCGCCGCCCTGCTATGCCAGGATTCGCAGCGGCTTTTCGACCAGATCCCGGAAGGCGGCCATGAACTGCGCGGCGACGGCGCCGTCGATGGCGCGATGGTCGAAGCTGCCCGTGGCCGCCATGATGGTGGCGAGCGCGATCTGCCCATCGACCTTCCACGGCTGCTCGACCCCGGCGCCGATGCCGAGGATCAGCGCCTGCGGCGGGTTGATGACCGGCACCATCTCGTCGATGCCGTACATGCCGAGGTTGGAGATGGCGGCGGTGCCCCCCTGATAATCCTCCGGCACCAGCTTGCCCTCGCGCGCCTTTGACGCGAGCGCCTTGCTTTGCCGGGCGATCGCCGACAGCGACAGGTCCGTGACATCCTTGATCACCGGCGTGACGAGGCCGCCCGGGATCGCCACCGCCATGGCGATATCGACCCGGCCGAAACGATGCAGTTCCTCCCCGCCGAACTGGACATTGGCGTCCGGCACCTCGACGAGCGCCAGCCCCATGGCCCTGATCAGCATGTCGTTGACCGACAGCTTGGTGCCGCTGTCCGCGACGGAATGGTTGAGTTCGGACCGGAGCTTGAGCAGGGCATCGAGCCGGCAGCGCGCCGTGAGGTAGAAATGCGGCACCGTCTGCTTCGCCTCGGTGAGGCGGCGCGCGATGGTCTTGCGCATGCCGGACAGCTTGACGCTCGCGACGGGGATGCCGACGGGCGGGGCGAGGTTCTGGATGGGCGCCACCGCTGCCGCCGCCCCGATGAGCGGGCTGGGCATGGGCGAAGGCGCGGACGGCGGCAGGCCGAGGTCGGCCTTGGTGATGCGGCCGCGCGCGCCGGTGCCGCTGATGCCGCGCAGCGACAGGCCGCTGGCCCTCGCGATCCGGCGGGCGAGCGGCGTGGCGTTGATGCCGTCATCCCCGCCGTTCCCGACGTCGGCGACCGGGAGGGTGGGGGCGACCGGCGGCGCGGGGGCGGCGGTCACGGCCGGCTCGGGCGTCGGGGTGGCAACCGCCTCCGCCGCGACCGGGGCGGCCTTGGCGGTTTCTGCGCCGGCAACCGCTTCGCCCGGTTCGGCGAGCAGCGCGATGATGGTGCCGACCGGCACATCCTCGCTGCCTTCGGCGACGAGGAGCTTCGATATCCGCCCTTCCTCGTCCGCCTCGAATTCCATGGTCGCCTTGTCGGTCTCGATCTCGGCAATGCCGACGCCCGGCTTGACGATATCGCCCTCGCTGACCAGCCACTTGGCGAGCGTGCCCTTTTCCATGGTCGGGGACAGCGCCGGCATTTTCAGTTCGATGGCCATCGTCAGTCTCCCACGAACAGTTCGGCGGTGGCGTCGACGATGGCGTCGGTGTCGAGCCGGTAGGTGCGATAGAGGTCGGGCAGGTCGCCGGTCTGGCCGAAGCGGTCGACGCCCAGCGGGCTGACGCGCATGCCCTTGACGCCGCCCAGCCAGGACAGCGCGCCGGGCGCGCCGTCGAGCACGGTGACAAGGCCCGCATTGGGCGCAAGTGCGTCGAGCAGCGTCTCGGCATGGCAGGGCGCGGGCGCCTGGCCCGACCAGCGCGATGCGGTCTTCGCCGACCAGCCGCGATGCAGCAGGTCGGGCGAGGTGACATTGAGCAGGCCGAGGCCGGGTATGTCCTCCGCCAGCACCTCCCAGGCGGCGACGGCCTCGGTCGCGACCGCGCCGGTGAAGACGATCGCCGCTTCCGCGCCCGGCGCCGGCCGGCGCAGCCAATAGCCGCCTTTCAGCATGTCGGCTTCCCAGTCGCTGTCCTGCCGCGCGATCTGCGGCACCGACCGGGTGGACAGGCGCAGATAGACCGAGCTGCCGTCGGGTTGCTGCAAATAATCGAAGGCGTGCGCCATCATCACCGCCAGCTCGTCGGCCCAGGCCGGCTCGAAATAGACGAGGCCGGGCTGGCCCATGCCGATCAACGGCGTGTTGATCGACTGGTGCGCGCCGCCCTCGGCGGCCAGCGTGATGCCGGACGGCGTGCCGACCAGCAGGAAGCGCGCGTCCTGATAGCAGCCATAGTTCAACGCATCGAGGCCACGGGCGATGAAGGGGTCATAGACGGTGCCGACGGGCAGCAGCCGCGTGCCGAAATGCGGCGCGGCGAGGCCGAGCGCGGCCAGCATCAGGAAGAAATTATTCTCCGCGATGCCGAGTTCGATGTGCTGCCCGGCGGCATGCGCCGCCCATTTCTGCGCCGACGGGATTTTCGCCTGCTGGAACACGTCCGCCAGTTCCTGCCGGCGGAACAGGCCGCGCTGATTGACGAAGCCGCCGAGATTGGTGGTCTGGGTGACGTCCGGCGCGGTGGTGACGATGCGGTCGCCAAGCGGCTCGCCGGACTTGGCGAGGTCGAGCAGGATGCGGCCGAAGGCGGCCTGCGTCGACTGTTCCGCGCCTTCGGGAACGGGCAGGCGCGTAGGCACCGGCACCGCTTCGGTCGCGGCCTCCGGTGCGCGGGACGCGAGCGGGCTGGCCGTGATGAAGGCCTTCAACTGCGCGGCGGCATTGTCGTCGAGGCCGCCCCACGGCGCCCATTCCTCGCCCTCGGCGATGCCCAGGCTCTCGCGCAGCGTCGCGATCTGCGCCGGGTTCATCATCCCCGAGTGATTGTCCTTGTGCCCGGCGAGCGGCGTTCCATAGCCCTTGACGGTATAGGCGATGAACAGGGTAGGGCGCTCGTCGTCGGCCTGCTCGAAGGCCTCGATCAGCGTCTCGATGCAATGGCCGCCGAGGTTGGTCATCAGCGCGGCAAGCGGCTCGTCCTCGAAGCTGGCCAGCAGCTTTTCGACATGCGGCTTGTCGCCGATGTCGGCCAGCAGCCGCGCGCGCCAGGCGGCGCCCCCCTGATAGGTGAGCGCGGCATAATCGGCATTGGGGCAGTTTTCGATCCACTCCTCAAGGCTCTTGCCGCCGGGCCGCTTGAAGGCGGCGCGCTGGCGCTTGCCATATTTGAGGGTGATGACGCGCCAGCCGCAGGTTTCGAAAATATCGTCGAAGCGGCGGAACATGCGGTCGGCGGTCGTGGCGTCGAGCGACTGGCGGTTATAGTCGACGATCCACCAGCAATTGCGGATGTCGTGCTTATAGCTCTCGATCAGGCATTCGTAGATATTGCCTTCATCGAGTTCGGCGTCGCCCATCAGTGCGATCATCCGCCCGGCATCCTGTTCCGCCATCTGGCCATGGGCGATCAGATAATCCTGGACCAGGCTGGAAAAGGCGGTGATCGCGACGCCGAGGCCGACCGATCCGGTCGAGAAATCGACGGGAATCCGGTCCTTGGTGCGCGAGGGATAGCTTTGCGTGCCGCCAAGTCCACGGAAGCGCTGGAGCTGGTCGAGCGACTGGTTGCCGAGCAGATAGTGGATGGCGTGCAGCACCGGCCCGGCATGGGGCTTGACCGCCACCCGGTCCTGCGGCCGCAGCGCGTGGAAATAGAGCGCCGCCATGATCGCCGTCATCGAGGCGCAGCTTGCCTGATGCCCGCCGACCTTCAGCCCGTCGCGCTTGGGGCGGATATGATTGGCATTGTGGATCGTCCAGGAGGATAGCCAGCGCAGGCGCGTCTCCAGCGCCTCCAGCGCGCCGATCAGATCCTCTCGCTTCTCGCTTATCGTTGTCGCCATCGAACATCTCTCATGCGTGTTGACCGTTTCATAGCCGGTCGGCCGCAGGCATGTCCTTGCAAATTGTGCCGTATAAGTTCAATGTTTTGGCATGTTCCACCTCATTACATTATAAAAGAAGCGGGATATGCCAAAAATTGAAACGGATGAACTGGACCTGCGGATCATCGACCGCCTCCAGGCCGATGGCCGGATGACGAACCAGGAGCTGTCGGAGCAGGTCGGCCTGTCGCCCAGCCCCTGCCTGCGCCGCGTGCGGCAGTTGGAGAGTGCCGGCATCATCACCGGCTATGTGGCGCTGGTCGATCCCGAAACGCTCGGCCTGTCGGTGACCGCCTTCGTGCGCGTCCGCCTCGACCAGCAGGACGACCGCCATCTCGCCGCGTTCGAGGCGGCGGTGACGGAATTTCCGGAGGTCATGGAATGCTATCTGATGACCGGCGAGGCCGATTATCAGCTCCGCGTCCTCGTCGGTTCACTGGGCGAGTTCGAGGATTTCCTGAGGCACCGGCTGACGCGCATCCCCGGCGTCGCCCAGGTCACCACCAGCTTCGCGCTGCGCCCGGTGGTCTATAAAACGGCGTTGCCGGTGCTCGGCCTGACAAAGCCATAGGGGCGCAAAGAGCGGCCTGTTTTGAAGATGCTCCGTTCGTCCTGAGCCTGTCGAAGGACGACAGCACCAACCCACGGACCTGCTCGGTAATCGCGGGAAAGCCTGCGCTGTCGTCCTTCGACAGGCTCAGGACGAACGGCGATGGGGGGACGGCGGAAGCCGGAAGGATGGCGCTGATTTATCGCTCGATGCTCCAACGCCATGCCGGACAGCGTCCGTGACGGTCAGGCGGTCGGCGTCGCGACCTTCCCTGCGTTCTGGTACGCCTCCCGCAAGCTGCGCTTGAGCAGCTTGCCGGTCTCGTTGCGCGGCAATTCGTCCGAAAAGCTGATCTCACGCGGGCATTTGATGCTCGACAAATGCTCGCGGCAAAAGGCGATGAGCGATTGGGCGAGGGCCGCGCCGGCGGTCGCGCCCGGCGCGGGGCAGACGACCGCGACGACGCGCTGGCCATAGTCCGCGTCGGCGACGCCGATCACCGCCGCCTCGCGCACGTCGGGATGCGTATCGAGCAGCAATTCGACCTCGCGCGGATAGACGTTCACGCCGCCCGTGATGATGAGGTCACTGCGGCGATCGCTGATGTAAAGATAGCCGTCCCTATCGACATGGCCGAGATCGCCATAGGTGGCATAGCCCTTGCCGCTGTGCGCGCGCCTGCTCGAACCGTCGTCGTTCAGATAGGTGAACGGCACGCCGCCGTCGAAATAGATCAGGCCGACTTCGCCGGCCGGCAGTTCCGCCTCGCTGCCGTCGTCGGACAGGATGTGGACCTGCCCGAGCACCGGCCTGCCGACCGAACCCGGATGCTCCAGCCATTCCGGCGCGCTGATATAGGTGACGCCGGCATTTTCCGTGCCGCCATAATATTCGTGCACGATCGGTCCCCACCAGTCGATCATCGCGCGCTTGAGGTGCGGCGGGCAGGGGGCGGCCGCGTGCAGCGCGAAGCGGTGGGCGGACAGGTCATGGGCCGCCTTCTCGGCGGCGGGCAAGGCGAGCAGGCGATTGAACATGGTCGGCACCCATTGCGAATGGGTAGCACGATAGGCCGCGAGCGCCGCCAGGGCCGCCGCCGGGTCGAAGCGGGGCAGGATGATCGCCGTGCCGCCTTCCTCGATCACGCGCGCGACGAAGCGGCCGGTCGCATGATAGAGGGGGGCGGTCGACAGATAGACGGTCCGCTCGTCCAGTTCGAACAGCCGGCGCATGCGCCGCTCCAGCTCCGGCAAGGCCGCGGCGGCGCTTGCGACCGCGAGATCGCGCCTGATGCCCTTGGGGCGGCCGGTCGTGCCGGAGGAATAGATCAGTTCCCGGCCGACGAGCGGCGCCGGAATAGCCGGCGCGGCGGTCAGGCGGGCGGCGATATCGTCATAGGCGGGCATCCCGTCATGCGGCGCGCCGCCGTCCATTGCGATGAGACGCAGGGGATGATCGCCCGCCATCCGCCCGGCGACCGCGCGGGCAAGCGCGACCTGATCGCGTCCGACGAGCAGCGTTCCGGCGCCGCTGTCGCGGAGGATATGCTCGATCTCGGCGGCGCGCAGCTTGACGCTCAGCGGCACATAATAAAGGCCGGCGCGGCGCGCGCCCCACCACAGCTCGACCACCCGGGCTTCGTTGTCCATCAGCAGCGCGATGGTCATGCCCGCCCGCAGTCCCAGTGACTGAAAGACACCGGCGGCGCGGGTGGCGCGCGCGTCGAGGTCCGCATAGCTCAGGGTCTCGCCGGAATCCGCCATGATGATGGCTGGCTTTGCGGGGTGCGCCCCGGCGCGCCTGTTCAATGCGTCCATATAACTGCCTTCCATCAGCGGGTCCGTGACCTGATCGCATGCATAGGCAAGATGCGCTTGCTTACAATATTTCCGTCCCGCATAGCGATGCCGGGAGAGGAGTTCATATGCGCGGTAGCCCCTGGTACGTCGTCATCCTCCTGGCGGTTCTGTATATCGTCTCCTATGTCGACCGGCTGATCCTCACCTTGCTGGTCGAGCCGATCAAGGCCGATATCGCGCTCACCGATGTGCAGATGGGGCTGCTGATCGGTCCGGCCTTCGCCATCCTTTTCTCGGTGGTCGGCCTTCCCATCGCCTGGATCGTCGATCGCGGCAATCGCAAGCGGCTGCTCGTCCTCGGCGTGATGCTGTGGAGCTTTTCCACCATCCTCGCCGGCTTTGCCGACAGCTTTGCGATGCTGTTCGTGCTGCGCATGGGGCTGGCGCTGGGCGAGGCGGTGCTGTCCCCGACGGCGATCTCGCTGATCGGTGACATGTTCCCGCCCGGCCGCCGCTCGGCACCCAGCGCGACCTTCATCGCGGCGGGCACCACCGGGGTCATGCTCGCCTATGTGATCGGCGGCGGCATCATCGACCTGGCGAGCAGTGGCGGGCTGCGCGGGCTGCCGGCGATCGGCACGCTGGAGACATGGCGGCAGGCGCTGGTCATCGTCGGCATCCCCGGCATCGCCCTCGGCCTCGTCGTGCTGCTGACGACGCGCGAGCCGTCGCGCGGCGCCTCGCATAGCGTGCCCAAGGCCGATCTCGCCATCGCTGACCGGCTGGGCATCTTCGCGACGCGCGGCGAGATGATCCGCCATTACGGCTTTTTCTTCATCGGCAACGCCTTCCTC
>CAZACH010000007.1:0-20560 GCA_964483275.1 uncultured Sphingomonadaceae bacterium
ATGCCCGGTCGCGAGGGACATCAACCGGCTGCACACAAAGGGGTGCGGGCACTCCGTGCCGATTTTTCAAGGCGCAAAAAGGAAGGCTTTTCAGCGACCTGCAAAACCCGCCGTAACAGGGCCGATTATTTCTGTCGCACGCCGGCACTTTCGACCGGCTTTGGCGTTGTCGGATTGGTCCGTTTCCCCCCCTTTTCGGACTGGTGCCCCATGCGGACATCGACCGCGCCGGCCTCCCCCGCCGGCGCGGTCAACGCATCAGGGGCGGGCGGCCCTGGTCCGGGCGATCCAGTCGTCGATCTTTTGTTCCAGAACCGTCATCGGCAGGGCGCCGGTCATGAGCACCTCGGCATGGAAGGCGCGGGGGTCGAAGCGATCGCCGAGCGCCTTTTCGGCCTTATCCTTGAGGCGCAAAATGGTGAGCTGGCCGATCTTGTAGGCAAGCGCCTGTCCCGGCATGGCGATATAGCGTTCCACCTCGCTGGTGGCGTCGGTGCGGCCCATCGCCGAATTGGCGAGCATATAGGCGATCGCCTGATCGCGCGTCCAACCCTTGGCATGGATGCCGGTGTCGACCACCAGCCGCATGGCGCGCAGCATCTCGTCGTCCAGCCCGCCATAGCGCTGATAGGGGTCGGTCTCCATGCCGAGCTCCTTCCACAGGCTCTCGGCATAGAGCGCCCAGCCCTCGACATAGGCGGTGTTGCCGTCGAAGCGCATGAAGGCGGGCAGGGCGTCATTTTCCTGTGCCAGGCTGATCTGGAAATGATGGCCCGGCACGGCTTCGTGGAGGTAAAGCGTCTCCATCCCCGGCGTCGTGCGCGAGGGCAGGTCATAGCTGTTGTAATAGAAGATGCCCGGCCGCGACCCGTCGGGCGTGCCCGACATATAGGAGCCGGCGGCATCGGTTTTCTCGCGATAGTCCGGCACCGGGCGGATTTCGAGCGGCGCCTTGGGCAGGGTCGAAAATTGCTCGGGGATGCGCGCGTCGACGCGCCGGCCGATGGCCAGATATTCCTCCCGCAGCCACTCCTTCGATTGCGGCTTGAAGCGCGGATCGGTGCGGATATGCTCGAAGAATTCGGGCAGAGAACCCTTGAAGCCGACCTGCCTGCGCACCGCCTCCATCTCGCGCTTGATGCGCGCGACCTCGCTCAAGCCGAGCTTGTGGATATGATCGGCGGTAAGGGGCAGGGTGGTGTTCTGCTCGATCAGATAGGCATAGAGCCTGTCGCCGCCCGGCATGCGCACCAGTCCGACGCCGTCGCGCGCGACCGGCAGATACTCGGTCTTCAGGAAATCGCGCAGCCGCGTGTAGGCGGGGATGATCCTGTCGCGGATGGCGCTGGCATAGGCCGCGCGCAGCCGTGTCTGCTCGGCCTCTGGTATTTCGGCGGGGAATTTGGCGACGGGGCCATGGAAGGTGGAGTTCTCGACGCCCTGCGCGATCTGGATGTCGAGCTGGTCGATGACATTCTGGACGACGAGCCTGGGCTGGACGATGCCGCGCGCCATGCCCTGCCGGAACATCGCGATGGCGTTGTCGATATAGGCGACATAGCCGTCATGGCGTTTGAGGGCATTGTCATAATCGGCCACCGTCTTGAACGGCGCCGCGCCCTCGCCGGAGCTGACGTCCGGGTAAAAGACCTGGAAGCCGGTGAAATGGTCGATCGGCCGAACCATGGTGACGGCGAGGATGTCCGCCGCCAGCCCGCGCAGGGCGATGGTCTTCTGGGCCTTGAACGCCTCATAGGCGATCTTGTTGGTCGGCGTCAGCGCGTCCTCGTCAATGCCTTCGAGGCGCTGCAACTCCGCCTCGGTGGCGGCGCGCTCCTTCGCGAAATAGTCCGGCGTGATATAATCGCCGAACTGTGCGGCATAGCGCAGGTCGCCACGGAACAGGGCGTTCAGCGGATTGCGCCGCAGCGTGGCCTCGTCGCTCTCGTGGAATAATGTGGCAAGCGCGGCATCGGCATCGTTCGTCGGCGCCGCTTCGACAGCGACGGTCGCGGGGGCGGCGCAGGCGTTGGGGGTCATGAAGGCTCCGGCGATCGACGCGAGCAGAAGGACGCGGACGGACATGGACGTCTCCTCGAGGAGGTCATGTCCACTGGCTTAGAGTCTGTCCGTTTTAATTGGAAGCGGCACCGGCCCGCTCCCCCACCCGGCCACCCATCAAGGGTACGCTCGTGGGTGGCCGGGTGGGGGAGCGGGCCGGTGCCGCCTGAACCGGACAGACTCTAGGATGCCCTTCGTCCCGCAGCAAGCGGCCGGGGCGCGTGGCCCCGGCCGTGCGACTCACCAGAAGAAATCGCGGATGACCTCGCGGACCCTGCCGTTGCGCGTGTCGACCAGCAGCACATCGTTGCCGTAGCGGACCCACTGTTCGTTGCGGCCGACGCGCGGCAGGCGATAGCGATAGGGATCGGCGATCCAGTAGCGCTGGGCATAATAGGCCGGCTGGAGCCGATAGCCGCTGTTGATGGCGCGATAGCTGTAGCCGCGCGGGCCGACATAGGCGGGCATGCGATAGACGTTGCGATTGCGGTTGCGATAGGCGCGCCAGTCGTCGCGACGGTCATCGCGCCTGACGTCGCGGCGGTTATCCCGGCGGTCGTCCCGCCTGACGTCGCGCCGATCATCCCGGCGGGCCTCGCTGATGTTGCGCCAGCCTTCGCTGACGTCTTGACGCGCGGCGCGGGGCGGGTCCGCCATTGCCGCGCCCGGAAGCATTGTTGCGGCCATCAGGCCGGCGATGATCAACTTGCCACGCATAACCACTCCTATTCCATCGCCCCGGCGACCGGCGCCGTCGACGATGTCAGGACTAGCGTGGTTCCGCTGAACGGCGCGGGAACGGCGCCGTAATCTTTGCGAAAGCCGGCTTAATCCGCCAGCAAGCTTTCAGGCGGCGGTGTCGGCAAGGAAGGCGCGGGCCGCGCGCTGGGCGGCGGCGATTTCGGCGGCGCTCATGCTCGACGCGATTTCGGCGCGGTCGTGCTGCGCGGCCTTCAGCCCGGCCATGGCGGCGAGGTTGAACCATTTATGCGCCTGGACATAGTCGATCGGCACATCGTCCGCGCCCATCGCATAGGCGAGGCCGAGATCGTAGAAGGCCTGCCCCGAATTCCCCTTCGACCGCGCGCTTGCCGCCCGGCCGTGCAGATAGTGAATGGCTGACTGACCGCTGTGGTTCATGTCGGTGCCCCCCCTATCGGAAACCGGGAGGCACGATGGCGGCAATGGTTTAAAGAACAGGTTAACGCGGCCGGACGGGCTTATTGGCGAGGAGTCACCACGATATTGTCGATCAGCCGGGTGCCGGAAATCCGCGCGGCAGCGAGCAGGCGCGCGGGCCGGTCGAGCGTTTCCAGCGGGGCAAGCCCGTCCTCGGCACGCAACTCGATATAATCCACCTCGGAAAAGCCGGCCTGCAACAGCGACAGCCGGGCCTGTTCGAGCGCGGCGGCGACCGGCGTTCCGCCGAGGATCGCCGCGCCGACGTCGCGCAGGGCGCGGGGCAGGGCGCGGGCCGCCGCCAGCGAAGCCGCGTCGAGATAGGCATTGCGGGAGGACAAGGCGAGGCCGTGCGCGTCCCTGACGGTCGGCACGCCGACGACCTCGACCGCCATGTTGAGGTCGCGCACCATGCGGCGGATGACGGCGACCTGCTGGAAATCCTTTTCGCCGAACAGGGCAAGGTCGGGCATGACCTGGTTGAACAGCTTGGCGACGACGGTGGCGACGCCGTCGAAATGCCCCGGCCGCGCGGCGCCGCACAGCCCCTCGCTGACCCCGCCGACCGATATGTTGGTGGAGAAGCCGTCGGGATACATCGTCGCGACGTCGGGCGCCCACAGCAGGTCGCATCCGCCCGCCTCCAGCAGCGCGCCGTCCGCCGCCTCCTGCCGGGGATAGCGTCCGAAGTCCTCATTGACGCCGAACTGCCGGGGATTGACGAAGATCGAGGCGACGACCTTGTCCGCCAGCCCGCGCGCCGCTTCGACCAGCGCCATATGGCCGGCATGCAGCGCGCCCATCGTCGGGACCAGCGCGACTCGAAGGCCGGCGGCGCGCCATTCCCGAACGGTGCCGCGAAGGGCGTCAAGCTGCCTGATCGTTTGCATGGGAAACCCGCCTCCACTAGATAATTACATGCTCCTGTCCCGCGTGAGGGACGGGGATCAAGGGGGTAATTCGCTTATCATGGCCGGGCAAAACGCACATCTGCTGGTGTTCGGAAACGAAAAGGGCGGGACGGGCAAGTCGACCACCGCCATGCACGCCGCCATCGCTCTGGCGGTGGCGGGTCGGCGCGTCGGTGTCATCGACCTCGACACGCGGCAGAAAACGGTGGCGCGCTATCTCGAAAACCGCGCCGCCTATGCCAAGCGGCACGACCTGCAACTGGTGCAGCCGCCGGTCAGGGTTTTCGCCGAGGAGGAGGTGGAGGCGTTCGACGACCACCTTGCCGAGCTTCAGGCGAGCAACGATGTCGTCGTCATCGACACGCCGGGCCGGGACAGCGCGCTGGGGCGGCGCGCGCTCACCCGCGCCGATACGCTGGTGACACCGATCAACGACAGCTTCGTCGACCTCGACCTGATGGGCAATGTCGATCCGGACACCTACAAGGTGACACGGCCCAGCTTCTATGCCGAACTGGTCTGGGATTCGCGCAAGGTGCGGGCGCGGACCGACGGCGGCACCGTGGACTGGATCGTCCTGCGCAACCGCCTCGCCAGCCTCGAGTCGCGCAACCTCCGCCGCGTCGGCGCGGCGCTGGACGAATTATCGCGGCGAATCGGCTTTCGCGTCATTCCGGGGCTTTCGGAGCGCGTCATCTATCGCGAGCTGTTCCCGCAGGGGCTGACCCTGCTCGACCTCTCCGAAATCCAGAGCGCCGGGCTGAGCCACATCGCGGCCCGCCAGGAATTGCGGGAGCTTGTCGGCGGCCTCGCGCTGCCCGACCCGGCGGCGGCGCGCATGCAGGCCGCTGTGAACGCCTGATGGCCTTGCTGGCGGTGGGTGCGTTGGCGCTGGCGGGATGGCTGGCGTGGCGCGGTAATTGGCGCCGGCTGACCGGCAAGCATTGGACGGCTCTGATCCTGGTGCTGGTGGCCGCGCGCATGGCGGCATCGGGCAAGCCCCTGCTGGGCGCCGTCGCGTTGTCCGGCGCGGGGCTGTGCCTGTGGCTGGCGGGACGCCGGCGCGTGCCGCCGCCGCGCCGCGACATGCGGCTGGAGGAGGCGCGCGCCACGCTGGGCGTCGGCGCCGATGCGGATCGTGACGAAATTCGGGCCGCTCATCGCAAGCTGATGCAGCGCGTCCACCCCGACCTTGGCGGCAACGCGGAACTGAGCCAGCGTGTCATCGCCGCCCGCGATGTTCTGCTGGAGGCTTTGAACCAAAAATCCACCCGCTCGTCTTAGCGGCGTCATATCTTCCAATTAGAGGGCATATCGATGAGCCATCGTTTCGATCCGACGTCACTGCGCGAATATGACATCCGGGGAATCGTCGGAAAGACGCTGGGCGAAGCGGACGCGACCGCGATCGGGCGCGGTTTCGCCACGCTGATCCGCCGCGCCGGCGGCACCCGCGTCGCCGTGGGCTATGATGGCCGCACCTCCTCTCCCGCGCTGGCGGCGGCGTTGACCGCGGGTCTCAACGCCTCGGGCGTCGATGTCGTCAATGTCGGTGAGGGTCCCACGCCGATGCTTTATTTCGCCGCTGCGACGCTGGAGGTCGATGGCGGCATCATGATCACCGGCAGCCATAATCCGCCCGATTATAACGGCTTCAAGATGGTGTTCCAGGGCCGGCCGTTCTTCGGCGACGACATCCAGGAACTCGGCCGGCTTGGCGAAGCGGGCGATTGGGAGGAGGGCAGCGGCGATTCCTCCACCGCCGACGTGATGGACCTCTACATCGACCGCCTGCTCAAAAATTACGATGGCGGCACGTTCCGCATCGGCTGGGACACCGGCAACGGCGCCGCCGGTCCGGCGGTCGAGCGGCTGGTCGCGAAATTGCCGGGCGAGCATTACACGTTGTTCACCGACGTGGACGGCACTTTCCCCAACCATCATCCCGACCCCACCGAGGAAAAGAATCTCGAGGACCTGCGCCGGCTGGTCGCCGAGAAGAATCTCGATTTCGGCTTTGCCTTTGACGGCGACGGTGATCGCCTGGGCGCGATCGACGGCGAGGGGCGCGTGGTGTGGGGCGACCAGATCCTGTCGATCCTCGCCGTGCCGGTGCTTGAGGACCAGCCGGGCGCGACGATCATCGCCGACGTGAAGGCCAGCAAGGCGCTGTTCGATCGCATCGCCGAGCTGGGCGGCAAGCCGCTGATGTGGAAGACCGGCCATTCACTCATCAAGTCCAAGATGAAGGAAACCGACGCGCCGCTGGCCGGCGAGATGAGCGGCCATATTTTCTTCGCGCATGATTATTACGGATATGACGACGCCCTCTATGCCGCCGTGCGCCTGATACGGGCGGTGCGGCATCAGGGGGGATCGCTGACCGTGCTCAAGTCCGCCATGCCGCCGGTGGTCAACACGCCCGAATTGCGCTTCCAGGTTTCGGAGGATCGGAAATTCGCCGTCATCGACGAAGTGCTGGACCGACTCGAAAAATCCGGCGCCACGGTCGACCGTACCGACGGCGCGCGCGTCACCACGCCCGATGGCTGGTGGTTGCTGCGCGCGTCCAACACCCAGGACGTGCTGGTCGCCCGCGCCGAGGCGGGGAATGATGCTGCATTGCAACGGCTTATCGCCCAGATCAATGAGCAGCTGGTGGCGTCCGGTCTTTCGCCTGTCGCCGTCGCGGGGCATTGATGTTGCGCTGCACAATAAAAGCTTGAATTAATTTTCGGCCGCCTGTATTGTGCAGCGCAACATCCAATTGGCCTGACGATGGAGAGCCACGATGGCGGACTCGAAGGACAAGAAACCGGGCCTTGAGGTCCCCGCGCCGAAGCGGCGGGGGCGTCCGCCCGGAAAAGCTTCCAGACCAGCTTCCACCGTGGCGGCACCGGCTGTCGCCAAGGTGGCGGAACCGTCGGCGCCAGTGCGTGCGACACCTGCTCGCGCCGGGGCCGTGAAAGCGGCCACGTCGCCGATCCGTGGCCGGCGCGGGGCTGGCCCGATCACCGCGAAGGCGGCGGTTGCGGCCGAAACGCCATCGCCGCTTGTACCAGTTGCAAGCGAACCGCAGCGTGCGGAGATCAAGCCATCTCCCGTCGTTGCAGACCCGGTGGGTGCCAGGGCCACGGCTCCCGCCAAACAGCCGCCGGAGACGAAAATGACCGATCCCGAAACGATCCTGAAAAGCGCCGCCGCGACCGCGGAGGCGACAAGCGCGAAGGTAACCGCAATGTTCAATGACCTGAATGACCGCAGCAAGTCGGCCCTCACCAAGGGCTCGAAGCTGATCGAGGATTATGCCGACCTGACCAAGGGCAATCTCGAAGCCGTCGGCGCCTCCACCCGCGCCGCCGCCAAGGGCGCCGAAACGATCGCCCAGAATATCGCGGAATATAGCCGCAAGAATTTCGAGGAGGCGACCAAGGCGCTGAAGGGCCTGACCGCGGTCAAGAGCCCGACCGAAGCCTTCCAGCTTCAGTCGGAATTCGCCAAGAACGCCTTCGAGTCGATGATCGCCGAAGCCTCGCGCGCGTCGGAGACCGTCGTGAAGATCTGGGGCGATGTGCTGGAGCCGCTGTCGTCGCGCGCCGCCGTGGCGACCGACAAGGTCCGTTCCGCGATCAAGTAAGTCGGCATTCAGTGCCGGAAGGGGCGGGCGGCGTGCCGATGGCGCGTCGCCCGTTCCTGTTTGGGCGGTCAGTCGTTGCGGCGCCCTTGTCGCGCACCCTGACAATCCCATATGATGGTCTGAACCATTTGCCTCCCTTCGGACTGTCGAGAAGCTGCATCACGATGACATCGCCCATTTCCGCACCGATTCATCCGCGGCTGATGGCCGGCAATCGTCGCGAAGATGAAGGCACCGACATCGGCGTCGCCACCAAGGCCAAGCCCAAGGCGAAAAAGCCGTCGCTGTACAAGGTGCTGATGCTCAATGACGACTACACGCCGATGGAGTTCGTCGTCCTGTGCCTCCAGCGCTTCTTCCGCATGTCGATCGAGGATGCGACACGGGTGATGCTCCACGTCCACCAGAAGGGCGTGGGGGTGTGCGGCGTGTTCACCTATGAAGTGGCGGAGGCCAAGGTCAGCCAGGTCATCGATTTCGCGCGGCAGAACCAGCATCCGTTGCAATGCACGCTGGAGAAGGCCTGAGCGCCCTTTCTCGCCGTCACTGATTTTTCGCCCCGGATGGAATAGGGTATAGCAGCGGCTGCAGTGGCCGAGGGAGTGTTCATGTCCGTGCGACCCTGGCGCGATATCGCGCGCCGCCAATCCCGGCAGATCATGGTCGGCAACGTGCCGGTGGGCGGCGGCGCGCCTGTCACCGTGCAGACCATGACCAACACGCCGACCAGCGATGCGCGCGCGACGATCGACCAGATCCGCCGTTGTGAGGAGGTCGGCGCCGACATCATCCGGGTGTCATGCCCGGACGAGGAGTCCACCGCCGCCTTGCGTCAGATCGTTCGCGCGGCGCGGGTGCCGATCGTCGCCGATATCCACTTTCACTATAAGCGCGCGCTCGAGGCGGCCGATGCGGGCGCGGCGTGCCTGCGAATCAATCCGGGCAATATCGGTTCGGCCGAGCGGGTGGCGGAAGTCGTCCGCGCCGCCAAGGCCAATGGCTGCGCCATGCGCATCGGCGTCAATGCCGGCAGCCTGGAGCGCGACCTGCTCGAAAAATATGGCGAGCCTTGCCCCGAGGCGCTGGTCGAATCCGCGCTCGATCACGCCAGGCTGCTTGAGGACGCCGACTTTCGCGAGTTCAAGATCGCGGTCAAGGCCTCGGACGTGTTCCTCGCGGTCGCCGCCTATCACGGCCTCAGCGAAGCCTGCGACTATCCGCTGCACCTCGGCATCACCGAGGCGGGCGGGCTGATCGGCGGCACCGTCAAGTCGGCGATGGGCATCGGCTCCCTGCTGTGGGCGGGCATCGGCGACACTGTGCGCGTTTCCCTGTCGGCCGATCCGGTGGAGGAAATCCGCGTCGGCTTCGAGATATTGAAGAGCCTCGGCATCCGCCATCGCGGAGTGCGCGTCGTGTCCTGCCCGTCCTGCGCGCGGCAGGGCTTCGATGTCGTGAAGACCGTTCAGATTCTGGAGGAACGGCTGGCCCATATCTCGACGCCGCTGTCGCTTTCGGTGCTGGGCTGCGTGGTCAATGGGCCGGGCGAGGCCCGCGAGACGGACATCGGCCTGACCGGCGGCGGCGCCGGCAAGCACATGGTCTATCTGTCGGGCGTCACCGACCATCATGTGCAGGACGCCGACATGATCGAGCACATCGTGCGTCTGGTCGAGGACAAGGCGGCCGAGATCGAGGCGGCAAACACCGCCCGCGCGGCATAGAGTCTGTCCGCCATCGGGGGCTAAATTTCCTCCGTTCGTCCTGAGCTTGTCGAAGGACGACAGTGCAAACCTTCCCGCCCGCAAGGGTCCGAGCAGAGCCCACAAGCTGGTGCGGTCATCCTTCGACAAGCTCAGGACGAACGGGGATATTTAACGCACCCCGCTCTTAGAGCGCGAATCCCGCGCGGGTGAAGCTGTCGGGCAGGGGGGCGACGGCGCTGACGGGGTTTTTCCCCGCGCGCGGCATCTCCAGCTTCCACGCATGCAGCAGCGTGGCGCCGCCGCCCCGGCCATAGACCGGGTCGCCCGCGATCGGGATACCGATGCCGCTGGCGGCGTGGACGCGAATCTGGTGCGTGCGGCCGGTGCGGGGCCTGAATTCCACCAGACTCCGCCCATCCACGCGCGCCACGACCTGCCAATCGGTGGCGGAGGGCTTGCCGGCCGCATCGACCACCATCCGCCAGCCTTCCTCGCGCGTCGAGCGCTTGAGCAGCGGCAGGTCGACCGCGCCGGCCTCCTCATCGGGCACGCCGTCGAGGATCGCGAGATAGGTTTTCTCGACGAGGCCCTGCTCGAAGGCCATCGCAAATCGCTTCAGCGCCTTGGGGTTGCGGGCCAGCAACAGGCAGCCGGATGTGTCCCGGTCCAGCCGGTGGGCGGGGGCGGGGGAGCGTTGGAAACCGAGGCGCAGGGCCGGCAAATGCCGTTCCAGGCTGTCCCGCGTGGCCGGGCCGGGATGCACCGCAAGCCCGGCCGGCTTGTCGATCACCAGCGCTTCGGCATCCTCGAACAACAGGCGTGATAACCATTCCATGGCGCTGCCCTGCCACGATCGCCGGTTGCGCGCCAGTAGAGGTTGATGATCGCTCAAAGCTCTGCTAGGCGGCCCGGGTACGTCGCGATGGGAGTCGTGGCGCCCCATGGGTGTTGCTTTCGATTCGTCGCTGATTGACGGGTCGTTCAGGAAGGAAGTGTCAGGCTGCATGCAGATCATCGTTCGTGACAATAATGTCGATCAAGCTCTTCGCGCTCTGAAGAAAAAGCTTCAGCGTGAAGGCGTCTATCGCGAGATGAAGCTGCGTCGCCACTATGAAAAGCCGTCGGAAAAGCGCGCGCGCGAGCGTGCCGCTGCGATTCGCCGCGCGCGCAAGCTGGACCGCAAGCGCGCCGAGCGCGACGGGGTTCGCTGAGCCTATCCTTCGACGGGGCGGTTCGCACGGTCCGCCTCCGACTGCCTTCGCACCGCTCCTGAGAGGTCTCCATGTCGACCACCGCCGTCCCACTGCCGCCGATCCGCAAGGGGTCGATGATCAAGCTGTGGGCCGGGGTCGGCGCGCTGATCCTGTTCGCCGCGGGTATCGCCTGGGCCGGCACCGAAAAGCTGGTCTCCGCGGCCCGTCCGCCGGCGGAATTCCTGAGCAGCAATGCCAAGAAGTCCGGCGTCCACCAGACGGCGAGCGGCCTGCAATATGAAGTCCTGCGTCAGGGCGACGGCGACAAGCCGGCGGCCGACGACATGGTGCTGGTCCATTATGACGGCAAGCTGGCGGACGGCACCGTGTTCGATTCCAGCTATGCGCGCGGCCAGCCGGTGCCCTTCCCGGTCACGGGCGTCATCCCCGGCATGACCGAAGGGCTTCAGCTGATGCCCAAGGGATCGAAGTACCGCTTCTGGATGCCGCCGGAACTCGGCTATGGCCCGGAAGGCGCCGGCGATGGCGTCATCCCGCCCAACGCCGTGCTGGTGTTCGACGTCGAGCTTCTGGAAATCGCGCCCCGCGCAGCGGTCGAGGCGATGCGAGGCGGCATGGGCATGGAACATCCAGACCTGCCGTGATGCCCTGAATCGCCGCTTCCAAGGCGGTGGATTGCGGGATTATGAGGTGATCGGCCGACCATAGGTCGAACGTCACCCGCCAGCGTTGCGCCTGCGTTCGGCCCTACACTCACCTGATTTCCCTTGGTCGTCCTGACGCCTGTCGAAGGACGGGGCGCCAGCGCGCTTCCGTAATCCGTGCTGTCATCCTTCGACAGGCTCAGGACGAACGGGAGACGGGCGGGTTCAGGGTTGGAAGGGCGTGGAAGGGGAGCTTCATGTCTCCCCACCGATCGCGCGTATTGGGAGATTGCGGGCGTTCAGGCCCGCTTGTGCGCCGCGATGAACTCCTCGACGACCGGCGCGATCATCTCGCGCCAGCGGCGGCCGTTGAAGATGCCGTAATGGCCGACGCCCTTGGCGAGGAAATATTTCTTCTGCCGTTCGGGGAGTTTGCTGGCGAGGTCGAGCGCCGCGCGGGTCTGGCCGAGGCCGGAGATATCGTCGCGCTCCCCCTCAACGGCGAGCAGGGCGACGTCCCGGATCGCGTCCGGATCGACCGGTTTGCCGCGATGGAGGAGCGTCCGCCGGGGCAGGGCGTGGTTCTGGAACACCAGATCGATCGTCTGGAGATAGAATTCCGCCGTCATGTCGCAGACCGAGCGATATTCGTCGTAGAAATCCTTGGTCGCCTGCGCGCTTTCGCCGTCGCCGGCGACGAGATGCTTGAACATCTCCCAATGGCTGTTGAGATGGTTGCCGAGGTTCATCGTCATGAAGCCGGCGAGCTGGAGGAAGCCGGGATAGACCTTGCGTCCCGCGCCCGGATAGAAGCGCGGCACGGTCGCGATGACATTCTGCTCGAACCACGCATGCGGGCGGGTGGTGGCCAGGCTGTTGACGGCGGTGGGACCCTGGCGCGTGTCGATCGGGCCGCCCATCATGGTCAGCGTCGCCGGCAGCGCCGGATGCCCGGCCGCCGACATGACCGCGACGGCGGCGAAGGCGGGAACCGAAGGCTGGCAGACCGCGACGATGTGCGCCTTGGGTCCGATATGTCCGAGGAACTCGATCAGATAGTCGACATAATCGTCGAAATCGAAGCTGCCATCCGACAACGGCACCAGCTTGGCATCGCGCCAGTCGGTGATGAAGACGTCATGATCGGGAATCAGCCGCTCGACGGTTCCGCGAAGCAGGGTGGCATAGTGTCCCGACATCGGCGCGACGATCAGCACGCGCTCGCCGCCTTCGACACCGATGCGCTTGAAGTGCTTCAGCTGGCCGAACGCCTTGCGCAGGACGACCTCCTCCTCGACCTCGATCACGCGATCGCCGGCCGTCACCTTGTCGAGGCCGAAGCGGGGCTTGCCACGGGGCGCGGCGGCATGGGCGAACACGTCCAGCGCGGACGCGATCAGGGGACTCATGCCGTTGTAGGAGAAAGGATTGGTGGGGTTGTTGAGCCACTCCGCGCTGGCCTCGGCAAAGGCGCTGGCGCCGGCCAGCCAGGTCCGCTGGATCTCATAGGCGTCATACAGCATGGAACTCACTCCCCATTCGTTACGCGGGACGTTGTTGCATTGCACAATATAGGGTGCGTGGTCAAAGAACGAATGAGCAAAAAAGCGATTCAGGTTGCGGGATAACGAAGCCGGCCGAGGAAACGGGCGGGATTGAGGCCGCTGCCCGGCGTCGGACGCCAGCGCGCCTTGAACTTTTCGAAGCGCATCACATTGTCGATGCGGCGGTCGAGGAAAGCGGCGGTGTCGCCGAAGCCTTCGGACTGGTCATCGAGCCAGACGAGCAGCGTCGCGGAATAGACCGCGCCCAGCGTCATGCGCTTGCTATAATGGCTGAAATCCATCGCGCTGTCGCCGCAGGCGCGCCACATCGCATCGGCGGTGCGCCACAGGATGCGCGCGGCCAGCGCCGCGTTCGACGGGCGCGCGAGAATCGACAGCGCCCGGCGCACGGCTTCGCGATGGGGCGCGGCCTGCTCCAGCCGGGTCCAGACGGCGATCCTGATGCGCTCGCGGATCTTCATGGCGCCGATGTCCCGCCGGGCGAGCGCGGCGGCCATGTCCTCGTCCGCCGTCCTGATCCACCAGTCGATCATCTCGCTGGCGCCGCCGGGGAACAGCAGGGGCACACGCTCGACCGGCGCGCCGCTGCGCTCTGTCGCCGCCCGCACCGCCTGTTCGGTCCAGCCGTCGAAGGCGGCTTCGGCGGGCAGGGCGCGCGCGATCAGGCCGCGCAGCTCGTCGAGCGTCATGTCGCTGGGCGCAATGGCCGTGGCCGGGCTGGTCGAAGGCTGATTCACGCGTGCCGCTCCATCTCACTGCAACTTTGCCAGTCGAGTTCGTCCAGCCTCAGCGGGCGTCCATCGGCGGCGTGCACCGCGACCCTGGCGATTGGCCGCCGGCTGACTTTCTCGACGATCGTGGGGTTACGCCCGCCCGGTTCCCAGACTTCGCCCCATTGCCGCAGGGCGACGATGGCGGGCATCAGCGCTTCGCCTTTCTCCGTCAACCGATAGATGACGCGGCGGCGGTCCTGCTCGCTCGGCAGGCGTTCGAGCACGCCATTCTCGACCAGTTTGCTCAGCCGGTCGGCCAGGATGTTGCGGGCGATGCCCAGCGTCGACTGAAACTGGTCGAAATGCTGGACCCCGGCGAAGGCAAGGCGCAGGATCAGGAAGGACCATCGCTCACCCAGTATCGCCATGACACGGAATAGCGGGCAGTCGTTGATCACTGCCTGAAGCAAGCGGGGTGGGATCGACATTGTCCGATCATATGGCTTTTGCGGCTCGATCAGAAGGAAATTCTGTCGGCCGCTCCCCGCGCGGCTGGCCGGCCGGCGGCTCTGGCCCGTTATGGGACAGGATCGGAAAGTTTTGACAATTTCGGCGGACTCCTGCTAGGTAGCGCGCTTTCCTGCTTTCGATTGGAGTTGCCCGTGGCTCGCGTCACCGTCGAGGACTGCGTTGAGAAGGTTCCGAACCGCTTTGACCTCGTGCTTGCCGCGTCGCAGCGCGCGCGCCAGATTTCCGGGGGCGCCGAACTGACGCTCGATCGCGATCGCGACAAGAACCCGGTCGTCGCGCTGCGCGAGATCGCCGAGAGCACGATCGTGGCGAGCGACATGATGTCCGCGATGGTCGGCACCATGCAGCGCGTCGTGGTCGACGAGGACGAGGGCTTCGACGAAATGGCCTCGCTCGGCCAGGCCGCCGAAGCGCTGCGCCTGACGGCGGCCGCCCCGCCGCGCAACACCAATCTCGGCGCCGATTACGAGTAAACGCCCGATAATTTTCGCATATGCGCGCATTCGGGTTGCGCTGGCGAAGCCAAAGAACACATATTGAACTGTGCTTCGCCAGTATGAACTCATTGAAAAGGTAAAGGCTTACGATCCCGACGCGGACGAGGCCCTGCTGAACCGCGCCTACGTCTTTTCGATGAAGGCGCATGGCAGCCAGTTGCGCGCGTCGGGCGACCCCTATTTCAGCCACCCGATCGAGGTGGCCGGCATCCTCACCGACCTGCATCTCGACGACGAGACGATCGCCACCGGCATCCTCCACGACACGATCGAGGACACGGTGGCGACGCCGGAGGAGATCACGCGCCTGTTCGGCGACAATGTCGCCCGGCTGGTCGACGGCGTCACCAAGCTGTCGCGTATCGAGGCGCAGACCGAGAATGAGCGGGCCGCCGAAAATCTGCGCAAGTTCCTGCTCGCCATGTCGGGCGACATCCGGGTGCTTCTGGTCAAGCTGGCCGACCGGCTGCACAATATGCGGACGCTGCATTTCATCCCGTCGGAGGAGAAGCGCCGGCGCATCGCGCGCGAGACGATGGACATCTATGCGCCGCTCGCCGAGCGGATCGGCATGTACGAGTTCATGTCGGAGCTTCAGGACCTGGCGTTCCGCCACCTTGAACCTGAAGCCTATGACAGCATCGCCCGGCGCCTGGAGCAGCTTCGCGAGGGCGGCGGCGACGTCACCAACCGCATCGCCTCCAACATTCGTCTGGTGCTCGGCCAGAACGGCATGAACGCGGACGTCACCGGGCGGGAAAAGCAGCCGGTGTCGATCTGGCGCAAGATGCAGGAGCGGCACATCCCGTTCGAGCAGCTTGCCGACGTCATCGCCTTCCGCGTCGTCGTCGACACGGTCGAGGACTGCTATCGCGCGCTCGGCATCCTGCACCGCCGCTGGCCGATGGTGCCGGGGCGCTTCAAGGACTTCATCTCGACGCCCAAGCGCAACGGCTATCAATCGCTGCACACGGCGGTCATCCACAACAACCGGGTGCGCATCGAAATCCAGATCCGCACGCGGGAAATGCACAGCCAGGCGGAACATGGCCTTGCCGCGCACTGGGCCTACAAGCAGGACGGCAGCGCGTCGGAAGCGCATTATCCCTGGCTGAAGGACCTGCTGGAAATACTGGAGCATGCCGGCAGCCCCGAGGAGCTTCTGGAGCACACCAAGCTCGCCATGTTCCAGGGGCAGGTGTTCGCCTTCACGCCGAAGGGGGAGCTGCGCCAGCTGCCGCGCGGATCGACGCCGATTGATTTCGCCTATGACATCCATACCGACCTGGGCGATCAGGCGGTGGGCGCCAAGATCAACGGGCGGGTGGTGCCGCTGCGCACCCAGATCCAGAATGGCGATCAGGTGCAGATCCTGCGCTCCAAGACGCAGGAACCGGACCCCGCCTGGGAAAGCTTCGTCGTCACCGGCAAGGCGCGGGCGGCGATCCGGCGCTTCGTGCGCAACCGCGAGCGGGGCGACCAGATCGAACTCGGCCGCAAGCTCTATGACGAGCTGGTCAAGCGGCTGTCGGTGCCCCTGGCCGATAATGCGCTGGACGAGGCCCTCCAGCGCCTGAAGCTCCCGGACGCCAACAGCCTGATGGTCGCGCTGGCCCGCAACAGCCTCACCGAAAACGCGGTGCTGGAAGCGCTGATGCCGGGCAGCACTTCTGTCGAGCAGCCGCAGGCAATGGCGAACGGCCAGCAGCGCGCCATCTCGATCAAGGGTCTGGTCCCCGGCGTGGCCGTGCGCCTTGCCGAATGCTGCCACCCGGTGCCGGGCGACCGCATCGTCGGGCTGCGCGAGCCGGGCGAGGCGATCGAGGTTCACAGCATCTCCTGCGGCCGTCTGGCGGACGAGGAGGACGGCGACTGGATCGACCTCGCATGGGGCGACCGGGCGGACGGCGCGACGGCGGCGCTCAATCTCGTCCTCAAGAACGAGGCGGGGGCGCTCGCGACGGCGGCGGGGATATTCGCGCGGGACGGCGCGAATATCGTCAACCTGCGGCTGAAGCACCGCGACCGGGCCTTCCACACCTATCAGGTCGATCTGGAGGTCAAGGACGTGCAGCAGCTGTCGCGCATCATGGCATCGCTGCGCGCCACCGATCCCGTCTCCTCGGTGGAGCGGGCGTCGGATTGACACTGGCGGGACGGGCGGCGTTTCGCTAAGCGCAGGCCATGTCAATCCGTCTCGGCGTCAACATCGACCATGTCGCAACGATCCGGAATGCGCGGGGCGGGATTCATCCCGATCCGGTGCGGGCGGCGCAAATCGCCCAACGCGCCGGCGCCGACGGCATCACCGCACATCTGCGCGAGGACCGGCGGCATATCACCGACAAGGATATCGCGCGGCTGCGGGCCGAGATCGACCTGCCGCTCAATCTCGAAATGGCGGCAACGTCGGAAATGCTCGACATCGCGCTCAGGCATCGTCCGCACGCCGCCTGCATCGTACCCGAGCGGCGGGAGGAGCGCACGACCGAGGGCGGCCTCGACGCCGCCGGCCATCAGGACCAGCTCACCCCGATCATCGGCCGCCTGCGCGACGCCGGGATTCGCGTCAGCCTGTTCATCGAGCCGCATCCCCGCCAGATCGAGGCGGCGATGCGGCTTCAGGCGCCGGTCGTCGAGTTCCACACCGGCCGCTATGCCCTGCTCGACGACGCGGAGGAGCGGTCGCAGGAATTGCGGCGGATCGCCGAAGCGGCGGCGCTCGCCACGAAGAACGGCATAGAACCGCATGCCGGCCACGGCCTGACCTTCGACAATGTCCAGCCGATCGCCGCCATCCCGCAGCTTGCCGAACTCAATATCGGCCATTTCATCATCGGCGAGGCGATTTTCTGCGGGCTGGAGGACAGCGTTGCCGCCATGCGCCGCCTGATGCTGGAGGCGCGCGCATGATTATCGGACTGGGATCGGACCTGTGCTCGATCGAGCGCATCCAGGCCAGCCTCGATCGCTTCGGCGACCGCTTCGTCGCGCGGGTGTTCACCGAGACCGAGAAAGTGCGGTCGGAACGGCGTCCGCTCACCCGCGCCGCGTCCTATGCCAAGCGGTTCGCGGCCAAGGAGGCCTTCTCCAAGGCGGTCGGCACCGGCTTTCGCGACGGCGTGTTCCTGCGCGACATCGGCGTGGTCAACCTGCCGACCGGACAGCCGACGCTGGCGCTGGCCGGCGGCGCGGCGGCGCGGCTCGAACGGCTGACCCCGCCCGGCCACCGCGCCGTGGTTCACCTGACACTCACCGACGACCATCCATGGGCGCAAGCCTTTGTCGTGATAGAGGCGCTGCCCCAATGAAAGCCGATGCAATGAATTCCAGCAAAAAGCGCGGCAAGGTCGATTGGGCGGGGGAGCTGAAGGGCGTCGTCCTTCTGGTCCTCGCGGTGTTCCTGCTGCACAGCCTGGTCGCCAAGCCCTTCTTCATTCCGTCGGGTTCGATGCTGCCGACAATGTGGGTCGGCGACCGGCTGGTGGTGTCGAAATGGCCTTATGGCTGGTCCTATGCCTCGGCCAGCTTCCACCTGCTGCCCCATATGAAAGGCCGCCTGTTCGGCCGGCTGCCGGAGCCGGGCGATATCGTCATCGTCAAGCCGCCGGGCCAGCGTGCCGACTATATCAAGCGCGTCATCGCCTTGCCGGGCGATACGATCGCGGTCGATGGCGGGCAGGTCTATCTGAACGGCAAGCCGCTGCCGCGCCGGCCGATGCCGCCGATGCTGCTGCCGCGCGATGCCAACCCCGGCTGGAGCATGGATTATCAGCGCTTCGCCGTAACCTTTCCGGACGGCCGCGAGGGCTTTGCCATCCCGCGCTATCGCGAGACCCTGCCCAATGGCCGGCAATATGACACGCTCGACATCGGCGCATCCGGGCCGGACGATTATGATCCGATCGTCGTGCCCGAGGGGCATATCTTCCTGATGGGCGACAATCGCGACGATTCCGCCGACAGCCGGGTCGATCCCATGCTGGGCGGCCTGGGCCTCGTGCCGATCGAAAATATCGGCGGCCGGGCGGAGTTCGTCACCTTCTCGCTGGACGACAGCGCGCGTTGGTATAATCCCTTGACCTGGTGGTCGGCCTTGCGCGGCGATCGGGCGTTCCGGTCGCTTCGCGGCAGCGTCGAATAAGCCGGAAGGGGCAGGCAATGGCGAGCGACGGCGACATTAGCGGGCGGCCACTCGTCAAGCCGGGTCCATCGGAAATCCATGATCCCGTCGTGCTCGATGCGTTCAAGCGCGCGAGCGTGTGGATCGGCATGGCGTCGCTGGTCTTCCTCGCGTGGCGGCTGGCCCAGCCGTTGCTGCTGGTGTTCGGCGGCATCGTTGTCGCCACCATGCTGGACGGCGGCGTGCGGCTGCTCGGGCGCGTGCTGCCGATCGCGCGGCCATGGCGCCTGCTGATCGTCTGCGTCGGCGTCATGCTGTTCCTGGTCAGCACCGTCTATCTGCTGGGCGTGGAACTGACCGAGCAGGCCAACCAGCTGCGCGCCACCCTGACGGTGCAGGCGATGCGGCTCAGCGCATGGCTTTCCGAAAACGGCCTGATGCCCACCGGCGCCCAGATCGGCGACATGGGGCGGCAGCTGCTCGGCTCGCTGGGGCAGGTCACCGCCGCCGTCGGCACCGCGCTCGGCGCCGTCACCAGCCTGTTCCTGATCCTCGTGCTCGGCCTGTTCCTCGCGATGGAGCCGCGCCTCTACGAACGCGGCGTCGAGTGGATGACGCCGGCGCGTCACCGCGCCAACCTGCGCAAGACCTTCCACCGCATGGGCTTCACCATGCGCCGCCTGCTGTTCGGGCGGCTGATCGGGATGCTGGCGGAAGGCATATTGACGTGGATCGCGCTGTCGATCGGCGGCGTGCCGATGGCGCTGCTGCTCGGCATCATCACCGGCATCCTGGCCTTCATTCCCAATATCGGCGCGTTCATCGCCGGCGCGCTGACCATCGCGGTCGGCTTCAGCGCCGGCATGGATACGGGCCTGTGGGCGATCGGCGTCTATATCGTCGTGCAGACCTTCGACGGCTATGTTGTCATCCCGATGGTCGCCAGGCGCACCGTCGATCTGGCGCCGGCCCTCGTGCTGGCGGTGCAGCTGCTGTTCGGCGGCCTGTTCGGCATATTGGGCCTCGCCATCGCCGACCCCGCGCTGGCGATGATCAAGGTCGCGCTGGAGCGCCGCTCGGAGGAGCAGCGCGAGAAGACCCTGATCGCTAACCCCGATTAAACCCCAACGGCCTATCGCCGGATTTCCGCCATCAGTGGACGACCAGTCTTGCCAGAACAGCATATCCTCACGCTTTCCTGCCCCAACCGTCCCGGTATCGTCGCGCGCACCGCGTCGCTGATCTTCGAGCATGGCGGCGACATTGCCGAGGCGGCGCAGTTCGATGACAGCGAGACCGGCCGCTTCTTCATGCGGGTGGTGTTCGCCATGCCCGACGAGCGCGGCCTCGGCGCGCTGACCGAGGCGTTCGGAGCGGCGGCGGCGGAGCTTGGCATGCAGTTCACCATGCGGCCGCGCGCCCTGAAGCGGCGCGTGCTGCTGCTCGCCTCGAAATTCGATCACTGCCTTGTCGACCTGCTCTATCGCTGGCGGATCGGCGAACTGGCGATGGACGTGGTCGGCGTGGTGTCGAACCATCCGCGCGAAACCTATGCCGGGCACGACCTCGAGGGCGTGCCCTTCCATCACCTGCCCGTCACCGCGCAGACCAAGATGGAGCAGGAGGCCGCGATCCACGGTCTGGTGGAGGACAGCGGCGCCGATCTCGTCGTCCTCGCCCGCTACATGCAGATCCTCTCGGACGCGCTGGCGGCGAAGCTGGAGGGGCGCTGCATCAACATCCATCACAGCTTCCTGCCCGGCTTCAAGGGCGCCAAGC
>CAZACH010000008.1:0-19784 GCA_964483275.1 uncultured Sphingomonadaceae bacterium
GCGGGCGCGAATTCCTGATGAAGGACGCCTACAGCTTCGACATGGACGAGGTTGGCGCGCGCCACAGCTATAACCGCATGTTCGTCGCCTATCTGCGCACCTTCGCGCGCATGGGCCTCAGCGCCATTCCGATGCAGGCCGATACCGGGCCGATCGGCGGCGACCTCAGCCATGAGTTCATCGTGCTGGCGCCGACCGGCGAGAGCGAGGTCTTCTACCACCGCAATTGGGAGCAGGTGCCCGACCTGTCGGGCGTCGATGCCGATGACGCCGAGGGGCTGCAGGGCTTCGTCTCCGGCCTCACCGCCGACTATGCCGCGACCGACGAGAAGCGCGATCCGGCGCGCGAAGCGGCGGCGGGCGATGCCTTGCGCCAGTCGCGGGGCATCGAGGTCGGTCACATCTTCTATTTCGGCGACAAATACACCAAGTCGATGGGCATGACCGTGCAGGGGACGGACGGCGCCCCGGTCACGCCGCAGATGGGCAGCTATGGCATCGGCGTGTCGCGCCTGATGGGCGCGATCATCGAGGCGAGCCACGACGATGGCGGCATCATCTGGCCGGAGGCGGTGGCGCCGTTCAAGGTCGGCCTGATCAACCTGCGCGCCGATGACGCCGATTGTGCGGCGGCCTGCGACGACCTCTATGCCCGGCTCGGCGCGGCCGGCGTCGACGTCCTCTATGACGATCGCGACGAGCGCGGCGGCGCCAAGTTCGCGACGATGGACCTGATCGGCCTGCCATGGCAGCTCGTCGTCGGGCCGAAGGGCCTCAAGGCCGGCGTCGTCGAGTTGAAGAATCGCCGCTCCGGCGAGAAGGTCGAACTGTCCGTCGACAGCGCGCTCGCGCGATTGACGGCGTGATCCGCATGCGGCGCGAAGGAGCGCGGACTTGATCATCCTGACGCGCTATGAGCGGATGATCGCGCGCCGCTACCTCTATCCGGGGCAGGGCGAGGGCTTCATCTTCCTCGTCGCCTCGATCAGCCTCGTCGCCGTCATGCTGGGCGTCGCCGCGCTGATCGCGGTGATGAGCGTGATGAACGGTTTCCGCGCCGAGCTGTTCGACAAGATCGTCGGCCTCAACGGCCATGCCGTGGTGCAGGGCTATGGCGGCCGTCTGCCGGACTGGCGGGCCATCCAGCGCGAGGCATTGGCGACGCCGGGCGTGACCAGCGCGGTTCCCCTGATAGAACAGCCGCTTATGGCGAGCTTCTCAGGGCGTGTCGAAGGCGTACTGGTGCGCGGGCTCGACATGCCCGACATCACCGGCAACCCGGTGCTGTCCGGCAAGGTCGTCGCGGGACGGCTCGAGGACCTGTCGCCCGACGAACCGGCGGTGGCGATCGGCGCGCGGCTTGCCGAGGCGTTGGGCGCGACGGTCGGCTCGTCGATCAGCCTGATCAGCCCGCAGGGCCAGATCACGCCGTTCGGCACCGCGCCGCGCATCGTCGCCTATCGGGTGGCGGCGGTGTTCGAGGTCGGCGTCTATGATTATGACAAGGCCTTCGTCATCATGCCGATGGCGCAGGCGCAGACGCTGCTCATGTTGGGCGACAGCGTCGGCATGATCGAATTGAAGACCCGCGATCCCGACGAGGTCGGCCGCATCCTCGCGCCGCTTGCCCCCAAGGTGTCGGGGCAGGGCGTGCTGACCGACTGGCGCAGCCTCAACGCGCAGCTGTTCGACGCGCTGAACGTCGAGCGGGTCGTGATGTTCTGGGTGTTGTCGATCATCATCCTGGTCGCGGTGTTCAACATCCTGTCGTCCCTCATCATGCTGGTCCGCGCCAAGACGCGGGATATCGCCATCCTGCGCACCATGGGCGCGACGCGGATCGGGCTGATGCGGATCTTCGTGACGGTCGGCACGCTGATCGGCGCGGCGGGCATCGTCGCCGGCCTGATCCTGGGCTTCATCATCCTTGAGTTCCGCCAGAATATCGTCGCCGGCATCGGCATGGTGACGGGGCAGAATATCTGGGACCCGTCGATCCGCTATCTCACCGAATTGCCGGCCAAGACCGACCCGTTCGAGGTGCTGGCGATCGTGTCGATGGCGCTGGTCCTCAGCTTCCTCGCCACCCTCTACCCGGCGTGGAAGGCGGCGAGCACCGATCCCGTGCAGGTGCTGCGTTATGAATGAGGTTCTGGCTGTCCGCGACCTGCGGCGCTCCTTCCAGCAGGGCGGTGTCACCATCGAGGTGCTGCGCGGCATCGACCTGAGCGTCGCGCCGGGCGAGATCGTCGCGCTGCTCGGGCCGTCGGGGTCCGGCAAGTCGACGCTGTTGCAGGCGGTCGGACTGCTCGAAGGCGGCTTCTCGGGCAACATCCTGATCGACGGCATCGCCTGCGAGACGCTGAACGGCGACGACCGCACCGTCGTGCGGCGGGACAGGCTGGGCTTCGTCTATCAGTTCCATCACCTGCTGCCCGACTTCAACGCGACCGAGAATGTCATGCTGCCCCAGATGATCCGCGACAAGCTGCCGGACGAGGCGCGCGCGCGGGCGGTTTCGCTGCTGTCCGACCTCGGCCTGTCGCACCGGCTCGACCATCGGCCTTCGCAGCTGTCGGGCGGCGAGCAGCAGCGTGTCGCGGTGGCGCGGGCGCTGGCGAACAAGCCGGTGCTGGTGCTCGCCGACGAGCCGACCGGCAATCTCGACGAGGCCACAGCCGACATCGTGCTCGCCGAATTCCTGCGGCTGGTCCGCGGGCAAGGCTCGGCCGCGCTGGTCGCCACGCATAATCAGCGGCTGGCGGCGAAGATGGACCGGGTGGTGGCGCTGCACGAGGGGCGGCTGGCGGAAACCGCCGGCTGAGTTCAGGCGGCGCGCGGCCCCCACAGGATGATCGCCGCGCCGGCGAGCGCCACGCCGACGCCGATCACGTCCCACCTGTCGGGCGTCTGGCGCTCCACGGCCGCCATCCACAGGATCGAGGCCATGATGTAGATGCCGCCATAGGCCGCATAGGCGCGGCCGGCGAATGCGGCGTCGACACGGGTCAGCGCCCAGGCGAACAAGGCGAGGCTGGCAAGGCCCGGCAGGACCAGCCAGGCGGGGCGGCCGTCACGCAGCCATTGCCAGAAGGCGAAGCAGCCGGCGATCTCGCCCAACGCCGCCAGCACATACCATCCGATCGCCGTCATCCGCTTTCCCTGTGCCCCGAATCATATTGGTCTGATAGCGTCCGCCGAATGTCCACCGGCCCCTTCGTCCCCCTGCGCGTCTTTTCCGCATACACCATGCTTGAAGGCGCGATAGACCCGAAGGCCATCCCTGAGCGCGCGCGCCAGCTCGACTTTCCGGCGGTCGCCATCACCGACCGCAACGGCCTTTATGGCGTGATGGCGTTCGGCGAGGCGGCGCAGAAGGCGGGCGTGCAGCCGGTCATCGGCGCCATGTTGGCGGTGGCGCGACCGGATTCGCCGGCGGGCGCGCCGCGCATCGACTGGCTGGCGCTCTATGCGCAGGACGCGACCGGCTATGACAATCTCTGCGCGTTGGTTTCGGCCGCCCATCTCGACCGGCCGGGGCATGAGGATGCGCATGTGCCGCTCTCCCGCCTCGAAGGCGCGACCGACGGGCTGATCGCACTCACCGCCGGCGCGGACGGCGCGCTCGCCCGGCTGATCGCGGAGGAGCAGCCGTGCGAGGCCTATCTCGATCAGTTGCAGGCCCTGTTCCCGGACCGCCTCTATATCGAGATCGCACGCAGCAACGATCCGGTCGAGGACGCTTCCGAAAGTGCGCTGATCGACCTCGCTTATGCCCGGAACCTGCCACTGGTCGCCACCAATCCGGCTTATTATGCCGAGCCGGAGTTCCATTCGGCGCATGACGCGATGCTGTGCATCGCCGCGTCAGCCTATGTCGACACGCCCGACCGCCGCCGCTCCTGCCCCGAAAGCTGGATGAAGGACGGGGCGGCGATGGCGGCGCTGTTCGAGGACCTGCCCGAGGCGCTCGCCAACACCGCCGTGGTCGCGCAACGCTGTGCCTTCGCCGCGCCGAAGCGCAAGCCGATCCTGCCGAGCCTTGCCGGCGATCCCGAGGCCGAAGCGCAGGCGCTGGCCGAGGAGGCCCGGCGCGGGCTGGACGCGCGCCTCGCCTTCGCCGGGATCGCGGACGAGGCGGTGACGCCCTATCGCGAGCGGCTGGAGTTCGAGATCGGCGTCATCAACACGATGGGCTTCGGCGGCTATTTCCTGATCGTTGCCGACTTCATCAAATGGGCCAAGCGGCAGGGCATTCCGGTGGGGCCGGGGCGCGGCTCCGGCGCCGGCTCGGTCGTCGCCTGGGCGCTGACCATCACCGATCTCGACCCCCTGAAGCTCGGCCTGCTGTTCGAACGCTTCCTCAACCCCGAGCGCGTCTCGATGCCGGACTTCGACATCGACTTCTGCGAAACCCGGCGCGAGGAGGTGATCCGCTATGTCCAGTCCAAATATGGACGGGACCAGGTGGCGCAGATCATCACCTTCGGGAAATTGAAGGCCCGCGCCGTGCTCAAGGACACCGGCCGCGTCCTCCAGATGAGCTATGGGCAGGTCGATCGCCTCGCCAAGCTGGTGCCCAACCACCCGACCGATCCATGGACCTTGGATCGCGCCATCAACGGCGTCAGCGAACTCGCCGCCGAATATGCCAACCAGAGCGACGTCAAGCGGCTGCTCGACCTCGCGATGAAGCTGGAGGGGCTGCCGCGCCACTCCTCCACCCATGCCGCCGGCGTGGTGATCGGCGACCGGCCGCTCGCCAAGCTGGTGCCGCTCTATCGCGACCCGCGCTCCGACATGCCGGTGACCCAGTTCGACATGAAATATGTCGAGGCGGCGGGGCTGGTGAAGTTCGACTTCCTCGGCCTCAAGACGCTGTCGGTGCTGGAGCGCGCAAAGCAGCTGCTCGCCAAACGCGGCATCCGGATCGACCTCGACCGCCTCGAATGGGACGATCCGGAGGTCTACAAGCTGCTCGCGCGCGGCGATACGGTGGGCGTGTTCCAGCTGGAATCCGAAGGCATGCGCCGCACCCTGTCGGCGGTGCGGCCAACCTGCTTCGAGGACATCATCGCGCTGGTCTCGCTCTATCGGCCGGGGCCGATGGACAATATCCCCACATTCGGCGCCCGCAAGAACGGGCGCGAGGCGATCAGCTATCCGCATCCGTTGCTGGAGCCGGTGCTCAAGGAAACCTACGGCGTCATCGTCTATCAGGAACAGGTGATGCAGGCGGCGCAGGTGCTCGCCGGCTACAGCCTCGGCGAGGCCGACCTGCTGCGCCGGGCGATGGGCAAGAAGATCCAGGCGGAGATGGACGCCCAGCGCGAACGCTTCGTCAGCGGCGCGGTGGAGCGCGGCGTCGACCAGGGCCACGCCAACGAACTGTTCGACCTGATCGACAAGTTCGCGGGCTATGGCTTCAACAAGAGCCACGCCGCCGCCTATGCGCTGGTCGCCTATCAGACGGCCTGGGTGAAGGCGCATTACCCGGTCGAATTCTATGCCGCGTCGATGAGCTATGACATCGCGCTGACCGACAAGCTGGCGATCTTCGTCGACGACATGCGCCGCCTCGGCCATGCCTGCCTGCCGCCCTGCATCAACGCCAGCGAGGCCGATTTCAGCGTCGAAGTAACCGAGAACGGCCCCGCCGTGCGCTATGCGCTGGGGGCGCTCAAGGGCGTTGGCGAGCGGGCGATGGAGGAACTGGTCGCGGCGCGCGAGGGCAAGGGGCCGTTCACCAGCCTCGACGATTTCGCCGGGCGGGTCGATCCGCGCATGCTCAACCGCCGCCAGCTCGAAAGCCTTGCCGCCGCCGGCGCCTTCGACGCCCTGACGCGGGAGCGGGCGATGGTGTTCGGCGCGGCCGAGACGATCCTGGCGCAGGCGGCGAGCGCCGCCGAGGCGCGCACCAGCGGGCAGGGCGGCCTGTTCGGCGAGGGCGAGAGCTTCGCCGCGCCGCTGCGCCTCGCCCCCGACGCGCACTGGTCGATCGCCGAGCGCATGGCGGCCGAGAAGGAGGCGTTCGGCTATTATTTCTCCGCCCACCCGGTCGAGCGCTATCGCCACATGCTGCGCGCCCATGGCGCCGTCACCATCGCCGACGCGATGGCGCGCGGCCCCTCGTCCGAAGGCAAGAGCATCGCGATGACGGCGGTTTTGCTGGAGGATGCGCGCTGGCGGACATCGGCGCGGGGTCGGCGCTATCTGATGGCCGGCGTCTCGGACGCGACCGGCCAATATGTCGCGTCGATCTTCGACGACGAGGCGGCGGAAGCGGTCGAAGCCGCCGCGCGGAGCGGCAGCTGCGGGCTGGCCGGGCTGGAACTCAACTGGCGGCCCGGCGAGGATACGCCGCGCCTGACGATCCGCAGCATCAGCCTGCTGGACGATCTTGCCGCCGGCACCCGCCTCAACCTCGAAATCGAGATTGACGGGCGCGAGGCGGTGGCGACGCTGGCCAAGGAATTGCCCAAGGGCGGTCGCGGCGAGGTGCGCCTGCGCGTGCCGCTGGCCGATGGGCGGCGCGCCTGCCTGTCGCTCGGCCGCGACTATCTGCTCGACGCGGAACTCGCGGCGCGGCTCGAACGGGTGCCGGGCATCATCAGCATCGCCTTGTCGTCGGATGAGCGGCAGGCGCTGGCCATGGCGTCCTGAGGCGACAGGCCTCAGAACAAGGAGAGCTGATCCCCTTGCGGCGGGCGGAACAGGTCCGTGCGCAGGCTGATGCGCGCCTTGTTCAGGCCGTGGCGCTTGCAGGCGATGGCAAAGCGCCTGCGCATCAGCTCCGCCCATGGGCCGGCGCCACGCATCCGGGTGAAATAGCCGGGGTCATTGTCGCGCCCTTCGCGGATATCGTTGATGATCGCCATGACCTTGGCGGCCCGCTCCGGAAAATGCCGATCCAGCCATGCCCGGAAAAGCGGCGCGACCTCATGGGGCAGGCGGACGGGGATGAAGGAGGCGCTGCGTGCGCCGGCCCGCGCCGCCGCCGCGACCAGCGCCTCGATCTCGTGATCGGTGATCGCCGGGACGACCGGCGCGATCGAGACATGCATGGGAATGCCGGCCGCCGCGAGCGTCGCCACGGCGGCAAGGCGTCGCCTTGGCGTCGGCGCGCGCGGTTCGAGGGTGCGTGCGACCTTCGGTTCCAGCGACGTAACCGACAGGGCAATGGCGACAAGGCCGCGCCGCGCCATTCCGGCGAGCAGTTCGACGTCCCGGACGATGCGGTCGGACTTGGTCGTGATCGTCAGGGGATGGCCGCATTCGGCCAGAACCTCGATGCAGGCGCGTGTGATCTCCCACTTGCCCTCGATCGGTTGATAGGGATCGGTGTTGGTGCCCATCGCCAGTACCTTGGGCACATAGCCCGGCCGCGCCAGTTCGGCGCACAACAGGTCGGGCGCGCCGGGCTTGGCGAACAGCCGCGTCTCGAAATCCAGGCCGGGCGAGAGATCGTGATAGGCGTGGGTCGGGCGGGCGAAGCAATAGATGCAGCCATGCTCGCAACCGCGATAGGCGTTGATCGAGCGGTCGAAGCCGATGTCGGGCGAAGCGTTGCGGGTGATGATCGTGCGTGCCCGCTCGACCGTCACATGGGTCTTGAGCGGGGGCAGGGCGCCGTCGATATCGTCGCGCTGGTCGAGCCAGTCCCCGTCCGCCTCGCGCGCGGCCAGGCCGAAACGGGACGACAGGCGATTATCGGGCGCGCCACGCGCTGGGCGGCGAGGCTGTTCCATGCGCCATGACTAGCGCCCGCATCGGAACATAACAAGAACAAAAATGATGGTGGCGAAGCGCGCCCGTGGTCAATCGCTATCCGGCAGACGGACGCTCAGGCGAACGGCGGTTGCGCCGGGCTGCCCCGGAAAGCGCGGCCAAAGCCCCTGCGCCATGGCGTCGAGGCTGGCCGGCAGGTCGCCGGCATTGCGCGCATAGACCCAATAGTTGCGCAGCACCTGCTCGACATAATGGCGGGTTTCCCAAAACGGGATCGTCTCGATGAACAGCAGGGGATCGGCGCTGTCCCGGCCGGATTCCTTCCACTTCCGCAGCGCGCCCGGCCCGGCATTATAGGCGGCGATCACCTTGGGCAGCAGCCCGCCCGTCCACGGGCTGTCGCGCAGCCGCTCCAGATAGGATTGGCCGAACTCGATATTGACGGCGGGGTCGGTCAGCCGGTCGATGCCGGAATCGCCGGCGAAGCCGTTGGCGACCAGCCGGGCGGTGCCCGGCATCAGCTGCATGATGCCGCGCGCGCCGGCATGCGAGACCGCATCCGTCGCGAACCGGCTTTCCTGAAGCGCATGGGCGAAGATCAGCGAACGATCGACCCGCCAGCCGCGCGTCGGCTGCCATTCCGGCGTCGGATAAGCGGCGCTGCGGTCCGGCGTGACGCCGCGCGGCAGATTGCGCGCCAGCCAGAGCTGGACGCCCGGCATGTTGAGCCGGGCGGCGATCTGGATGAGGATGCCGTGCTGCTTGGGGTCGCCCACCTCGGCAGCGTGGCGAAGCTCGGCTTCGGCAAGGGGCTTTTCACCGATCTTGACCAGCGCCTGCGCCCGGACGGCGACCGGGTGGCTGTTCAGTGTGGCCCAGTCCGGGCGGATCAGTTCCGGCCCGGACTGGCGGACGCCCAGGGCGCGTGACGCGAGCAGGCCATAGAAGCTGTCGCCGGTCGTGGCGGCGGCGCGCAGGCTGGCGATGGCGCGCTGCGGGTCGCCACAGGCGGTCGCGGCGCGCGCGGCCCAATAATGACCGGCGGAGCGGCCATCCCCGTCGCGGCTGTTGCTGCCGACCCGAAGGAAGGATTCGGCGGCGGCGGCGCAATTGTTGCTGCGGAAGGCGGCCAGCCCGCGCACCCAGTCGCCCATCACCGCACAGTCGCCGACACCTGCCGCCGCCTCGGCGCCCAGCCGCATGGCGGCCTGGTCCTGGCCGTTGACGAGATAGGACCAGCCGATCTGCTGCGCCCACTCGCTGCGTTCGGCCGGGCCGATGCCGTCCACCGCGCCACGGAACAGCGCCTCGGCATCGGCGGGCCGGTCCTGCTGGAGCAACGGCTTGACCCGCGCCGCAAGCGACAGGCCGGCGCCGCTCTGCGTTGCCGAACGAAGCCGGGCGGCGGACCCGCCGATGTTGAACAGCGGCCGCGCCGCGGGAAGCATCGGCAGGTCCTTGAGCGCCATGCGTTCGGCGATCTTCTGCAACCGGGGCGCCTGCGGCAAATCGCCATAGGCGGCCAGCCAGGCGGACAGCGCCGCCGGATCGGGAAGGCCCGAACCCTTGGCCAGCCACAGCTCCGCCTGAACCACCGGCGTCAGCGGCGCGTGCGGATTTGCGGCGAGCGCCGTGCGCACCGCATCGAAACGGCGCGCGCGAAGATCGGCGAATATCGTGGTGAACGCCTGATTTTCGTGAGCGCTCGGCGGGGCGGGCAGGGCCGTCGTCGCGACGGGGGCCTCCGGAAGCACGACCACCGGGGAACTGGCGAGCGCGCTGGTGCCGAGCAGACCGAGCGACAGACCGAGGAAGGCGAGGGGACGGATCATTGGCTGACCATCATGGCCGGGGAGCTTTGACAAAAAGTTGCAGATCTTCCCACGCCCGCGCCTTCTGGGCGGGCTGGGACAGCAGGAAGGCGGGGGCGAGGGTGACGAGGGCCGGCACGCTCCGCGCCTCGTCCAGTGCGAACGGCCGCCATGCGCCGCGCGCGGCCAGCGGCGCGAGGTCGAACAGCGCCTGCGAAGCGCCGCCCAGTACAAGCAGCTTGCCGACCCCGCCCAAGGCGAGGCGGCGACGAAGCAGCGCGCGGCCGGCATCGAGAAGATCGGGCGCCGGTCGCCCACGCCCCGGCGGGACGATGGGTACGACGCTGGTGAGCAGAACCGCCGCGCGCTCCAGTCCGATCGCCGCGAGCATGCGGTCGAGCAGCGCGCCGGCCGCGCCGCCTGCGAGCATGGCGTCGCGGCCATCCTCCGGCGTCGGCCAATCCACGACCACGGCGACCTCGGCGCGCAGGACGCCCTGTGGCGGCGGCCGGACGCCGCCGGCACGGAAAGGCGATGCCGGATGCTCCGCGACAAGCGCGTCGAGCGCGGCCGGATCGTTTGCTGCCGCCAGTGCCTGAATGAAATCCGTACCCTGGGGCGCGGCGGGCGGCGGGGAGGCGGCGGCGGGCCGCACAACCGCGCGTGGCGCGAACCAGTCGCGCGGCCGTTCGTCGACGAGCTGGTCGACTCCGGCGTCGACCAGCCATGCCAAAGCCGATAGCGCATCCGCGCGGCTGACTTGATCTGTCCCCGTTCCCACGGCAGTGCAGGAATCACGGACGGTGCCGCTGGTCAACAGGACCGCGGCTCCTTATGTGATCGACCGATGGAATGGTGCGACGACCGGACGGCGGGCGGTCGGCCGACAAGGAGAGTGCAGTGAGCGAACGCGAGTCCATGGCCTATGATGTCGTTATCGTCGGTGCTGGCCCATCCGGCCTGGCGGCGGCGATTCGGCTGAAGCAGCGTGCGGCGGAAGCGGATCGTGAGATCAGCGTCTGCGTGCTGGAGAAGGGCTCTGAAGTGGGCGCGCACATCCTCTCGGGCGCGGTCGTCGATCCGATCGCCCTCGACGAGCTGATCCCCAACTGGCGGGAGCTTGACAGCCCGATGACCGTTCCTGTGACGGAGAATCATCATTGGGTTCTAACTTCCTCCAAGAAATATGAATTCCCGCATATCCTGATGCCCCCCTTCATGAACAACAAGGGCACCTATACCTTGTCGCTGGGCAATCTCTGCCGCTGGCTGGCCGGACAGGCCGAAGCGCTCGGCGTCGAGATTTTCCCCGGCTTCGCGGCGGCCGAGATCCTGTTCGCCGACGACGGATCGGTGCGGGGCGTCGCGACCGGCGACATGGGCATCTCGCGCGATGGCGAGCGCAAGGACAGCTACATGCCCGGCATGGAGCTGCACGCCAAATATACCTTCTTCGCCGAGGGCGTGCGCGGGCATCTCTCCAAGGAGCTGAAGCGCATCTTCGGCCTCGATGCGGACAGCCAGCCCCAGACCTATGCGATCGGCCTCAAGGAATTGTGGGACATCGCCCCCGACAAGCATGTGCCGGGCCGGGTCATCCATACCCAGGGCTGGCCGCTGACGGAGGAGGTCGGCGGCGGCTTCCTCTATCATCAGGCCAACAACCAGGTGGCGCTCGGCTTCGTCGTCGGGCTTGGCTATCGCAACCCGCATCTTTCGCCGTTCGAAGAGTTCCAGCGCTGGAAGCAGCATCCGGCGATCCGCGAGGTGCTGGAGGGCGGCCGCCGCATTTCCTACGGCGCCCGCGCGATCAACGAGGGCGGCTGGCAGGCCGTGCCCAAGCTCGTCTTCCCCGGCGGCGCGCTGATCGGCTGCTCGGCCGGCTTCGTCAACGTGCCGCGCATCAAGGGCAGCCACACCGCGATGAAGTCCGGCATGCTGGCCGCCGACGCCGCGTTCGACGCGCTTGGCGCCGATCGCTCGGCCGATGAGCTGAGCGCCTATCCGACCGCGCTCGAAGCGAGCTGGATCGCCAAGGAATTGAAGACCGTCCGCAATGCCGAGCCGGCCATCGCGAAGTTCGGACCCATTGCGGGCACGCTGGTCGCCGGGACGGACATGTGGATGCGGACGCTGGGCATCGGCCTGCCGTTCACGCTCAAGACGCATACCGACCATGACCGGCTGTGGCGCAAGGACATCGCGCAGCCGATCGCCTATCCCAAGCCGGACGGCGTCATCAGCTTCGACCGCCTGTCCTCGGTTTTCCTCTCCAACACCAATCATGAGGAAGACCAGCCCGTTCATCTGACGCTCAAGGATGCCTCCGTACCGATCGACGTCAACCTGGCGCTCTATGACGCGCCGGAGCAGCGCTATTGTCCGGCGGGGGTCTATGAGATTGTCGGGGTCGAGGAGAGCAATCCGCGATTGCAGATCAACGCGCAGAACTGCGTCCACTGCAAGACGTGCGATATCAAGGACCCCACCCAGAACATCAATTGGGTGGTACCGGAGGGCGGTGGTGGACCCAATTACCCGAACATGTAGCCCTTTCCTGATTGCTTTTGCCCTGCTCGCGGCGCCCGCGTCGGCGATGACGACGCGGGAAAGCGGCGCCTTGCGGGAATATGTGAAGGGCCGCGTCGCTGCCGCCGACGACAGGCTGGACATCGCGGCCCGGTCATTGGCCTCGGCGCTCGCCAAGACGCCCGCCGACTCCTCCCTCCAGCGGCGCGCCTTCGTCTATGCGATCGCGGCGGGGGACCGCCCGATGGCGGTGCGGCTCGCGTCCCAGATCGAGGCGCGCGACGAGGGCGGGCTGGAAACGCGGCTGACCCTGCTCGTCGATGCATTCCAGCGCGGCAACTGGAAGCGCGCGGCAGGCTGGCGGGACCGGATCGCGCAGGACAGCAGCTTCGGCTTCGCGCTGCCGGTGATCGACGCCTGGCTCGCGCTCGCGACGCGCAAGGGCGAACCGATGAGCCTGCTCGTCGCAGAACCCGGACAGCCGCTGCTGCAATCCTATATCGCCGAGCATCGGCCCTATATGCTGGGCGCGCTCGGCCGTACCGACGAGGCGCGCGAAGCCTATATGCCGCTGTTGGGCGTCGACAGCGGGCGCGCGATCAGGATGCGCCTTGCCGCGGCGGCGATGCTGGCCAAGGCCGGCGCGCGCGACCAGGCGCTGGCCATGCTGGAGGGTGAGGACGTCACGCTCACCCGCGCCCGCGTCGTGGTCGCGGCCGGCGGCATCCCGGCCGGCGGCGTCTCCACCCCCGCCGAAGGGCTGGGGGAGCTGCTGGCGCGCATCGCCGCCGACCTTGGCGGCAGCAACGCCAGCACCATGGCGCTGACCGCCGCGCGCCTGTCCAGCTTCGTCGCGCCCCGCAATGCCGAATCCTGGCTGATCATCGCGGACCTTCTCACCGATGACGGCAAGCCGGCGGCGGCCATCGACGCGCTCGACCAGATTCGCGCCGACGACCCGTTCCGGGCGCGCGCCCTGTCCTCCAAGGCGGCCCTGCTGCTTGGCGAGAAGCGCGATGACGAGGCCATCGCGCTGGTCCGCGAACAGGCCGAGGCGAAAGGCGCGACCGCGGTCGATATGGCGCGCTATGCGGACGTGCTGAGCGACATCGGCCGCTATGCCGAAGCCACCCCGGTTTATGAGCGGGCGCTGGCCATGCTGCCCGCCGATGCGCCGCGCCGCTGGCAGATGCTGCTGATGCTTGGCGGCGCGCATGAGCGGGCCGGGCAGTGGCAGCAGGCCGAACCCTATTTGCGCGAGGCCGTGAAGCTGGCGCCGGACGAGGCCGTTGCGCTCAACTATCTCGGCTATTCGCTGCTCGATCATGGCGGCGACCTCGACGAAGCGGAACGGCTGATCGCCAAGGCCCATCGCCTGCGCCCCGACGAGGGGTCGATCACCGACAGCTATGCCTGGGTCTATTACAAGCGCGGCCGCTTCGAACGCGCCGTGCAACTGCTTGAGCGGGCGGCGGCCTCGGAACCGGCGGAGCCGACGATCAACGAGCATCTCGGCGACGCCTATTGGCAGCTCGACCGCAAGGTCGATGCGCGTTTCGCCTGGCGCGCCGCGATGGTCGGCGCGGAGAAGGAAGATGACCTCGCCCGGCTGCGCCGCAAGGTCGACTGGGGCCTCGACCATGCGGAAGACGCCGCCGCGCGATGAGGCTGGAAGAAGCGGCGCCGGCGAAAATCAATCTGGCGCTGCATGTCCGCCGCCGCCGGGGCGACGGCTATCACGACCTCGAAACCCTGTTCGCCTTCGTCGATATCGCCGATCGGCTGAGCGCGAAGCCGGCGGTCGACATCAGCCTGACGATCATTGGACCGGAGGCCGGCGGCCTCGCAGCGGCTGGCGACAATCTCGTCCTGCGCGCGGCGGCGGCGCTGGCGCGGGAGAGCGGCATCACACAAGGTGCGCGGTTGGTGCTGGACAAGCAGTTGCCGGTCTCATCGGGCATTGGCGGCGGTTCGGCGGACGCCGCGGCCGCGTTGCGCCTGCTCAACCGGCTTTGGGCGCTCGACTGGCCGCTTGAGCGGCTTGAGCCGCTGGCGCGCGGGCTGGGCGCGGATGTCCCGGCCTGCCTCTATTCGCGCTCGGCATTCGGGGACGGCATTGGCGCCGACCTGTCCCCGATCGAAGACGGCGCGCTGCCGCCCTTGACCGCGCTTCTGGTCAATTGCCGCCAGCCCGTGCCCACCGGCGCGGTGTTTGCGGGCTGGGACGGCTTCGACCGGGGCGGCCTGTTGATGGGCGATCCACTCGCCACCGCCTTTGTTGGACGCAACGACCTGCAAACCCCGGCGACGCGGATCGTGCCGGAGATCGAGGAGACGCTGGCGTTACTCGGCACGCTGTCGGGGGCGACCCTGATCCGCATGTCGGGGTCGGGCGCGACCTGCTTCGCCCTGTTCGCGAAGGCTGAGGATGGCGACGTGGGCCTTGCGCGCGTGCGGTCGGCGCGACCGGGGTGGTGGAGCAAGCTGGGGAGACTCAAATGAAGCAGCCGGGCGAGGGCAACGCATCGGAACCGGACCCGGTCGCCACGCTGCTGGACGGCGCTCCCGGATCGGATATCCTGCTGGTCGCCGATCATGCGTCCAACCGGGTGCCGCCCGGCATTGCGCTCGGCATCGCGCCCGACCTGCTCGACACCCACATCGCGATTGATATCGGCAGCGCGGCGTTGACGCGTCGCCTGTCGGCCTTGCTGGCGGCCCCGGCCTGCCTCGCCGGCATCTCGCGGCTGGTCGTCGACTTCAACCGCGATCCCGCCGCGCCGGGCGTCATTCCCGGTGAAAGCGACGGCCACGCCATCGCGGGCAACCAGGCGCTGAGCGATGCCGAGCGTGTCGAAAGGCTGAACTGGCACGCGCGTTATCATCGGACGATCGCCTCGCTCGTCCGGCACGCGCGGCTGGTGGTTTCGGTGCACAGCTTCACGCCCCGCCTTGCGAGCCTGCCCGACCAGCCGCGCCCCTGGCCGGTCGGCATCCTGCATAATCGGGACGACCGGGCGGCGCGGCTGGCGCTCGCGGCGTTCGATCGGCTGGGCATCGCTGCGGGCGATAATCAGCCCTATTCGGGGAAAATCCTCAACTACACGATGGATCGCCATGCTGAGGCGACCGGCACGCCCTATCTGGGGCTGGAGGTGCGGCAGGACGAGATCGCCGACGATGCCGGCGTCGAACGCTGGGCGGAAAGACTAGCGCCGATCATCCGCGAGGTTCAGGAGCGTTTGACCGACCGGACTTGACCGCCCATATCGCAGACGGAAAAGGGCGATACCCGACGCACGGAGACGATTGAATGACCGACACGCGGTTCGACAAAAGCAAGCTTCCCAGCCGTTATGTCTCGGTGGGGCCAGAGCGCGCGCCGCATCGCAGCTATTATTATGCGATGGGGCTGACCGAGGAGGAGATTGCGCGTCCCTTCGTCGGCGTCGTGTCGGCGGGCAATGAAAGCGCGCCGTGCAACACCACGCTCGATGCGCAGGCCGATTTCGCGCGGCAGGCGGTGTTCGACAGCGGCGGCCTGCCGCGCCGCTTCAACACGATCACGGTGACGGACGGCATCGCCATGGGCCATCAGGGCATGAAAAGCTCGCTGGTCAGCCGCGAGGTCATTGCCGATTCGGTCGAGCTGTCGGTGCGCGGCCACTGCTATGACGCGCTCGTCGGCTTTGCCGGGTGCGACAAGTCGCTGCCCGGCATGATGATGGCGATGCTGCGCCTCAACGTCCCCTCGATCTTCGTCTATGGCGGCTCGATCCTGCCGGGCACCTATGACGGGCGCGACGTCACGGTCATCGACGTGTTCGAGGTGGTCGGCAAATATGCGGCGGGAAGCTGCCCACTGAGCGAAGTCCATGCGCTGGAAAAGGCCGCCTGTCCGGGCCATGGCGCCTGCGGCGGCCAGTACACCGCCAACACCATGGCCTGTGTCGGCGAGGCGATCGGCCTGTCGCTGCCCAACAGCAACATGGCGCCGGCGCCCTATCGCGCGCGGGACGAGATCGCGCGCGCGGCGGGCGCCCAGATCATGGAGCTAATCGCCCGCAATCTCCGTCCGCGTGACATCTGCACCCGCGAAGCCTTTGAAAACGCGGCAAGGATCGTGGCGGCGACCGGCGGATCGACCAACGGCGCCCTGCACCTGCCGGCGATGGCGCATGAGGCGGGGATATCCTTCGACCTGTTCGACGTGGCCGAGATCTTCAAGTCGACGCCCTATATCGCCGACCTGAAGCCCGGCGGCCGCTATGTCGCGCGCGACATGCACGAGGCCGGCGGCATCTACATGCTGATGAAGACCCTGCTCGCCGAGGGCTTCCTGCATGGCGACTGCATGACCGTGACGGGCCGCACGCTCGCCGAGAATATCGACGAGGTGACGTGGAACCCGGACCAGAAGGTGATCTACGACGCCAAGACGCCGATCACGCCCACCGGGGGGGTCGTCGGCCTGCGCGGCTCGCTTGCGCCCGACGGCGCCATCGTCAAGGTGGCGGGCATGCACCGGCTGCAGTTCACCGGCCCGGCGCAGGTCTTCGATTGCGAGGAAGATGCCTTCCAGGCCGTCGAGGCGCGGGAGATCGCGGAAGGCTCGGTGGTCATCATCCGCTACGAAGGGCCGAAGGGAGGCCCCGGCATGCGGGAGATGCTGGCCACCACCGCCGCGCTCTACGGGCAGGGGCTTGGCGAGAAGGTCGCGCTGATCACCGATGGCCGCTTCTCCGGCGGCACGCGCGGCTTCTGCATCGGCCATGTCGGCCCGGAAGCGGCGGATGGCGGCCCGATCGCGCTCGTCGAAAATGGCGACATCATCGCCATCGACGCCGAAGCCGGGACCATCGACCTGCAGGTCGCCGAGGATGTGCTGGCCGAGCGCCGCAAGAACTGGCAGCCGCGCCTCAACGACTATCAGTCGGGCGCGCTGTGGCGCTATGCGCAGAATGTCGGCCCGGCCTGGCAGGGCGCGGTCACGCATCCCGGCGGCAAGGCCGAAACCCACGTCTTCGCGGACATCTGACCGTGCGGCCCGGCGCGATCAGCGCCGGGCCGGCCGGTCGGAATAGTCGAGGTCGTTGAAGAAAATGATCGCGGCGGCGGGCGAGGCGGCCGGGCTGAGGACTTGCACGGGCAGCGACGGCGGCGGTTTCGCGGCCGACAGGACGGGCTGGCCATTGCCGTCGCGCGGCACGGCGCCCGGCGCGAGCGCCTGCTTCCGGGTGCCCGTGAAAAGCGGGGATGGCGCACAGGCGGTCAGCCCGGCGATCAGGGCTAAACTGATAAGGCGATTAGCTGACATCGCCGCAATCTCTAAAGGTTGAAAGCATGGACGCAAGAGCGCAGATGCAGGGATGGCCGATCCTCACAGCCGCGGCGATGCGCGCCGCCGATGCGCGGGCGATTGCCGCCGGGACGCCCGGCATCGCGCTCATGGAACGCGCCGGCGCCGCCATTGCCGACGCGGTCGCCGCCTATATCGGGCCGGCGCCGGTGCTGATGTTGTGCGGTCCCGGCAATAATGGCGGGGACGGCTATGTCGTCGCGCGGCTGCTGCGCGAGGCCGGATGGCCGGTCCGCGTCGCGCGATCCGCGCCGCCCGCCAGCGCCGATGCGATCGAGGCCGCGCTGCGCTGGGACGGTCCCGTCGACAGCATTGCCGAAGCGACGGGCGCGAAGATCGTTATCGACGCGGTGTTCGGAACCGGCCTGTCGCGCGCGCTGGAGGCCATGCTGGCCCGGGACATCGCCGTGCTGGCGGAGCAGGCGGACACCGTCATCGCGATCGACCTGCCGAGCGGTGTCGACAGCGATGGCGGCGGCCTTCTCGGCTGTGCCTTCAAGGCGGACATGACGGTGGCGCTGGCGGCGCTCAAGCCCGCGCATTGCCTGTATCCCGCCGCCGCGCATTGCGGCCGGCTGGTGCTGGCCGACATCGGCATCGCCAGCGCCAGCGAGGTTCGCGCGTTGGCGCGGCCATGCGTCAGGATACCCTGTTATTCCGACCATAAATATAGCCGGGGGATGGTGGCGGTTGTCGCCGGCGAGATGGGCGGGGCAGCGGAACTCGCCGCGACCGGCGCGGCGCGCGGCGGGGCGGGTGCGGTGCTGCTGGTCGGCGGCACGGCGGCGCCGATGCCGGCGATCATCACCCGGCCATGGGCGGATGACGTCCTCGACAACAAGAAGATCGCGTCCATCGTCGTCGGGCCGGGCCTTGGGGCCGACCGGACGGGGCGGCGGCAGCTCGATGCCGCGCTTGACGCCGGAAAGCCGCTCGTTCTCGACGCCGGGGCATTGCGGCTGCTCGCCGACAGCCCGATCCCGTTGGAGCGACGCTTGCGGGATGTGGATGCGGTGCTCACCCCGCATAGCGGCGAGTTTGCCGCGCTGTTTCCCGATCTGGCGGGCAATTCGGTGGAGCGCGCGGTGCGGGCCGCGCGCCGCGCCGGGGCGGTCGTCGTCCTGAAGGGCGCCGACACGGTGATTGCCGCGCCGGACGGGCGCGCGCATGTCGCCACCGCCACCAGTTTCTGGCTGGCGACCGCGGGCAGCGGCGACATATTGGCCGGCGTCACGGGCGCGATGCTCGCCGCCCGGATGCCGCCCTTCGAGGCCGCTTCCGCCGCTGTCTGGCTGCACGGCACGGCAGCGCGTCATGCGGGTCCCTGGCCGGTGGCGAGCGATCTTGCCCAATATCTGCCCGCCGCCCTTGCCGAGGCGTTGCCGGCCACCGCCCGTTCGATCGGCTGATGATCGGCAGCGAGATCATCCGCCTCGCCGGGCGCGGCGATGGCGTGGCCTCGGATGGCCGCCACGTCCCGATGACGGCGCCGGGCGATGTCGTCGATGCGTCGGGCGCGCTGATTGCCGCCGGCCGGCATCGCGCCGTGCCGCCATGCCGTCACTTCGGCGCATGTGGGGGATGCCAGCTCCAGCATGTCGACGACGATGCCTATCGCGCCTTCATCGTCGATCGCATCGTGGGCGCGCTCGCGGCGCAGCGGATCGAGGCACCGGCCATGGCGGACGCGCACCTGTCGCCTGACCATGCGCGGCGGCGCGCGGCGTTGAAGATGCTCCGGCGCGGCAAGGCGGTGCTGATCGGCTTCAACGAGGCGGAAAGCCGCCATGTCGTCGACCTCGCCGAGTGCCCTGTGCTGCATCCCGCGCTGTTCGCGTTGATCGCACCCTTGCGCGGTTTTCTGGAGCGGGCGTTGCGCGCCACCCCGGCGGCGGCGATCACGCTGACGCTGTGCGATCAGGGCATCGACCTCGGCATCGGCCCGATCGCCGGCGACGGCGAGGCCCTGATGGCGTTGAGCGATTTCGCCCAGGCCCATGCGCTCGCGCGCCTGTCAGTCGATCAGGGCTATGGCATGGAGCCGTTGCACGCGCCGGTGCCGCCGACGATCAGCTTCGACGGCGTGCCGGTGCCGCTGCCGGCGGACTCCTTCCTTCAGGCGACGGCGGACGGCGAGGCCGCGCTGGTCGCGGTGGTGAAGCAGGTCGCGGGTGACGAAAAGCGCCGGCTCGATCTTTTCGCGGGGCTTGGCACCTTTGCCTTGCCGCTGTCCGCGAAGGGGCCGGTCATGGCCGTGGAAGGCGCGTCGGCGGCCGTGCATGCGCTGGGGCAGGGCGCGCGCGGCGCGGGGCGGCCGATGCTGGCCAGCCATCGCGATCTGTTCAGAAGTCCGCTCG
>CAZACH010000009.1:0-18859 GCA_964483275.1 uncultured Sphingomonadaceae bacterium
CAGCGCGCCGTCCGGGCCGCGCCCGGTGCCGGCGTGGAAGACCAGCGCGCCGGTCGCCTCGGCCGTCTCCACCCCGTCGATCCGCCCGCCCTTTTCCGGCGTGCCGGGATAGCCGCGCGCCGCCATCACGACGGTCAGCGCCGTCTCATCGCGCCAGACCGGCGCTGCCTTGTCGAGCCGGCGGTCGATCACCGCGTCGATCAGGTCGAGCAGGTCGCTGTCGAGGCGCGGCATCAGCACCTGCGCCTCCGGGTCGCCGAAGCGGCAATTATATTCGATCAGCTTCGGCCCCGCGTCGGTCAGCATCAGGCCGGCATAGAGCACGCCTTCATAGGGGCAGCCGGCCTGCGCCATCGCCGCGACGGTCGGGCGGATGATGCGGTCCATCACCTCCGCCTCCAGCGCCGGGGTCAGCACCCGCGCCGGGCTATAGGCGCCCATGCCGCCGGTATTGGGGCCGGTGTCGCCGTCGCCGACCCGCTTGTGGTCCTGGGCGGAGGCGAGCGGGATGGCGGTGATACCGTCGGTCAGCGCGAAGAAGCTCGCCTCCTCGCCGGTCATGAACTCCTCGATCACCACTTCCGCGCCGGCATCGCCGAAGCCGCCGGCGAACATATGGTCGATGGCGGCGTCGGCCTCGGCGGCACTCTCGGCGATGATGACGCCCTTGCCGGCGGCGAGGCCGTCCGCCTTGATGACGACCGGCAGGCCGAAGCGGGCGAGCGCGGCGCGGGCGGCATCGGCCTTGTCGAAGCGGCCATAGCCGGCGGTCGGGATGTTGGCGCGGGCGCACAGATCCTTGGTGAAGCCCTTGGAGCCTTCCAGCCGCGCGGCGGCGGCGGACGGGCCGAACACGCGGACATCGGCGGCGCGCAGTGCATCGGACAGGCCGTCGACCAGCGGCTGCTCCGGCCCGATCACCACCAGATCGACGCCCTTGTCCTTGACGAAGGCGAGTACGGCCCCGTGGTCGCCCGCATCGAGCGCGACGCATTCGGCATGGGCGGCGATGCCGGGGTTGCCGGGGGCGGCCCACAGCTTGTCCAGCCGTGGCGATTGGCTAAGCTTCCACGCCAGGGCATGTTCGCGCCCGCCCGAACCCAGCAACAGGACCTTCATGACCGACCTTCCGCACGACAATGATGCCGGGCTGCTAGCGAAGGTGGAGGCCGGGGACAATGCGCCCGCGCTTTCCGTCTCGGAATTGTCGAACGCCCTCAAGCGCACGGTGGAGGACCGTTTCGGCCTCGTCCGCGTGCGCGGCGAGATTTCCGGCTGGAAGCGCGTCGCCTCCGGCCATTGCTATCTCTGCCTGAAGGACGACAAGTCGGTGCTGGACGGCGTGATGTGGAAGGGCACCGCCGGCGGCCTGCGCTTCCGCCCCGAAGACGGCATGGAGGTGATCGCCACCGGCCGCCTCACCACCTATCCCGGCCGCTCCAAATACCAGATCGTCATCGACCGGATGGAGGTGGCCGGCGCCGGCGCGCTGATGGCCCTGCTGGAACGGCGGCGGCACGCGCTGGCGGCGGAAGGGCTGTTCGATCCGGCCGAAAAGCGCGCCCTGCCCTTCCTGCCGACCCGCATCGGCGTGGTCAGCTCGCCGACCGGCGCGGTGATTCGCGACATCCTCCACCGGCTGGGCGACCGTTTCCCGCGCGACGTGCTGCTGTGGCCGGTGCGCGTCCAGGGCGAGGGCGCGGCGGAGGAGGTCGCGGCGGCGATCGAGGGCTTCAACGCCATGCCCGATGGACGCCGGCCCGACCTGCTGATCGTCGCGCGCGGCGGCGGCTCGATCGAGGACCTGTGGGCCTTCAACGAGGAGATCGTGGTCCGCGCCGTCGCCGGCAGCGCCATCCCGATCATCTCGGCGGTGGGGCATGAGACGGACACCACCCTGTGCGACTTCGCCGCCGATGTCCGCGCGCCCACGCCCACGGCGGCCGCCGAGATGGCGGTGCCGGTGCGTTCTGAGCTGGTCTCGGCGGTGCGCCAGATGGCGCTGAGGGCCGAGCGCGCCGCCCTGCGCGGGCTGGACCTCAGGCGAGAGCGCGCCACCGGCCTCGCCCGTCGCCTGCCGAGCCCGCGCGTCCTGCTCGACCTCAAGCGCCAGCGCGCCGACGAGCTTGGCGACCGCCTGCCCCGTGCGCTGCGCCATCGCCTGACCAACGCGCGCGCCGCGCTGGGCGAGGCGGCATCGGCGCTGCGCCCCCGCCTGCTCGCCGACCGCATGGCGCTGGCCCGGCACAAGCTGGTCGCCGCGCGGCTGCGGCCGGCGCTGGTCGAAAACATCCTCAACGACCGCCGCAGCCGGTTCGAGCGGCTGTGGCGGGTAGCGGAAAGCCTCAATCCCGACGCCGTGCTGCGGCGCGGCTATGCGCGCGTCGAGGGGCCGGACGGCCATGTCGTCGCCACCGCCGCCGCCGCCCTCGCCGCCGCCCGCCTGCGCATCCACTTCGCCGACGGCAAGGTCGACGCCCGCGCGGAGGGCCGACCCAAGAGCGAAAAACCCGCCGCGCCGCCCGCCGACAAGCCGGTTCAGCCTCGACTATTTTGAGCATTTCCCTAAATTGGGCGCCTTAGCGACACCGGGGACGAACATGTTGGTATCGAGTGGCGGGCGCGTGGCCCGCCTGCATTATCTGTCGAGCAGCTTCCGGGTCCTGTCCGCCGGCGACCATGTCATCTGCGCCGTCACCGGCCGCGCCATACCGCTCGACCGGCTGCGCTACTGGTCGGCGGAACGGCAGGAAGCCTATGTCGATGCGGCGGCGTCGGCCAAGCGAGCCGCCGAAACACGATGAAGGCGGCGTCCGGCGCGTGGGCCGCGCTTGCCGCGCTCGCCGGCTGCACGGCGACCGAAGCGCCCCCACCCCCGCCGCCTCCGGTCAGCGCCGCCCCAACGGTGGTGCGCCCGCAAGAGCCGGTCGAGCCGCGCCAGCTTGTCTTTCAGGGCGCGCCCACCCAGGGCGGCCTGCTGCTCGGCCAGGCGCCGGCCGATACGGTGTCGATCACGCTGGACGGCGCGCCGGTGGCCTTCGACGCCAATCGCCGCTTCGTCATCGGCTTCGGCCGCGACGCGGCGCCGTTCGCGCGCGTCGTCGCGACCTTCCGCGACGGCACCAGCATCGCCCAGACCCTCAACGTCGAGGGCCGCCGCTACGATATCCAGAGCATTCCCGGCCTGCGCCGCCGCCCGCAGCAGAGCGCCGACTATGAGCGCCTCCGCCGCGCCGAACGCGCCCGCATCGATGGCGCGCGTGCCCAGCGCAACGACAGCGACGGCTGGCAGCAGCGCTGGATCTGGCCGGTCACGGGGCGGATCAGCGGCGTTTATGGCTCGCAGCGCATCCTTGGCGGCGAGCCGTCCGATCCGCATTATGGCGTGGACATCGCGCGCCCGAGCGGCACGCCGATCGTCGCGCCGGCCGATGGCGTGGTGGTGCTCGCCGCGCTCCCCGCCTTCAGCCTCGAAGGGCGGCTGCTCATCATCGACCATGGCATGGGCGTCAACAGCGCCTTTCTGCACCTCAGCCGCATCGACGTGACCGAAGGCCAGACGGTGCGCCGGGGGCAGGGCATCGGCGCCATCGGCACCACCGGCCGCTCGACCGGCGCGCACCTGCATTGGGGCGTCAACTGGGGCAGCGTCCGCATCGACCCCGCCCTGCTGGCCGGACCGATGACGTCCGCGCACGTCGCCCACGCGCGCTAGATTGATCGGCAAATGACGGCGTGACGCGCGGGGCCGGCGGCTGCCGCGCGTCGGGGTGTGGCCGTTTTGCTACATTGCTCCAGGATTAACAGACCGCCTGCGGAACCATAGCGGCGCTCCTGTCATTCATTTTCGCGAAAGGTTTCAGGGGATCAGGACATCCTGTTCCAGGGTCATGCTTGAATAGCCGGCCCGGCCGGCTCGTATGAGGGGATTGACATGAGCCAGTCATTTGCAAGGCAGTCTCTGCTCGCATCAACCGTCCTGATCGGCGCCATGGCGTTCGCCGCGCCGGCCATCGCGCAGGAGCTGCCCGAAGCGGTTCCCGAGGCCGCGTCCGTCGAACAGGGCATGGATGTCGAGGCGATCGTCGTCACCGGCTCGCGCATCGCGCGGCCCGACCTCAGCGCCAACAGCCCGATCAGCGTCGTCACCGGGGAAACCCTGAAGCTGACCGGCTCGACCAGCGTCGAGGACTATCTGCGCAACCTGCCGCAGGTGGTGCCCGGCATTGGCGGCCAGACCAACAACGGCAGCGGCGGCGCGGCGACGATCGACCTGCGCAACCTGACCGAGCAGCGCACGCTGGTGCTGGTCGATGGCAAGCGCTTCGTGCCCTATGACCGCGAGGGCATCGTCGACGTCAACATGATCCCGGCGGCGCTGATCAAGCGGGTCGACGTGGTCACGGGCGGCGCCTCGGCGGTCTATGGCTCCGACGCCATCGCCGGCGTCGTCAACTTCATCCTCGACGACCGCTTCGAAGGGATTCGGGCGGACGCCCAATATGGCCTCACCCAGCGCGGCGACGGCCGGCAGTTCGACGGCAGCATCACCGTCGGCCAGAGCTTCTCGGAAGGGCGCGGCAATATCGTCATCAACGCCGGCTATACGAAGGAGGCCGCGCTGACCCAGGCGAAGCGCCGCTATTCGGAGTTCGCGCTCGGCCAGGCGGACCTTGCGCCATCGGGCAGCCTCACCGACACGCCGGGCAATATCTCCGACAATTTCCCGACCATCTGTAGCCAGGCCGAGATCGACGACGGCAATTGCTATGCCCAGTTCCGCCCCAATGGCGACCTCGGCCCGGTCGTCGGGTCGTTCAACTTCAACCCTTACAACCTGTTCCAGACGCCGCTGCGGCGTTATCAGGTCCACGCACTGGCCCGTTACGAATTCTCCGACAGTGTCGAGTTCTTCGGCCGCGCCTCCTATGTGAACAGCAAGGTTTCGACCATCGTCGCGCCGTCGGGGACGTTCTTCTTCCCCTTCACCGTCAATCTCGACAATCCCTTCCTCTCCGATCAGGCGCGCGGCGTCCTGGGACCGCTCGACACGGATGGCGACGGCAATGTCGACATCGCCTTCGGCCGGCGCACGACGGAACTCGGCACGCGCGATTCGATCTATACCAACAAGGCGATGCAGTTCGTCGGCGGCTTGCGCGGCGAGATCGCCAGGGGCCTGCGCTATGAAGCCTTCGCGCAATATGGTCAGGTCAAGCGGAGCCAGCGCTACCTCAACGACATCGACTTCGCGCGCACGCAGCAGGGCCTGCTGGTCCGCGAGGTCGGCGGGGTTCCCACCTGCATCGATCCCAGCAATGGCTGCGTGCCGGTTAATCTGTTCGGCGCCGGCAACCTGACGCCCGAAGCGGGCGATTTCATCCGCCTCGACCTGGAGGCCGACGACAAGACCACGCAGTTCGTCACCGGCCATTTCCGGCGACATGTTCACCCTGCCCTGGACGACGCAGGCCGCCGGTTTCGCCTTCGGGGTCGAATATCGGCGGGAGAAGAGCGTTTCCCGGCCCGACGCCAACCTGATCGCCGGCAATGCGCCCGGCTTCGGCGCCCAGTCGCCGGTCGACGCCAAATACAACGTCAAGGAGGTGTTCGGCGAACTCCTGTTGCCGGTGCTTGCCGACATGCCCTTCGCGCAAAGCCTGAGCTTCGAGGCCGGCGTCCGCTATTCCAAGTACAAGAGCAGCGTCCTCAACCTCGTCACCGGCGGCGCCTTCGGCAACAGCTTCACCAACTGGACCTACAAGGCCGGCGGCGAGTGGGCGCCGGTGGAGGGCGTGCGCTTCCGCGGCCTCTACCAGCGCGGCGTCCGCGCGCCGAGCCTTGACGAGATCGGCCAGCCGCGCACCGCCGGCACCGGCGACCTCGGCACCGATCCGTGCGCCGGCGCCAATCCGGTCGGCAATGCGACGTTGACGCAGCTTTGCTATGACACCGGCGTCCCGGCGGGCCGCGTCGGCACGGTGAACGGCCCGATCGCCGGCCAGATCAACAATTATCTCGGCGGCAATCCCGACCTCGACCCCGAAAAGTCGGACACCTACAGCATCGGCGTGGTGTTGCAGCCAAGAGCGCTTCCGGGCTTCTCCGCCTCGGTCGATTACTACACGATCAAGGTCAAGAACGCGATCACGCAGTTCACCGAGCAGACCATCGTCGATGCCTGCTATAATGACGAGCAGGACCCGAACGGCTTCTTCTGCCAGCTCATCAACCGCAACCCGCTCAACGGATCGCTCAGCGGCGGCACCGAGACCGGCGTCGACGCCAGCTATCTGAACGCCGCCTCGCTGAAGCGGACCGGCATTGATTTCGCGGTCGCCTACCGCATCGACGTGGGCGCCAACGCGCGCCTGCAATTGGGCATCAACGCGACGCGGGCGATCAAGGTGGTCGACAAGCCGGCCGCGGAATTCCCCGCCTATGACTGCATCGGGCTGGTCGGCGAAACCTGCCTGCGGCCCCAGCCGAAATGGTCGTTCGTGCAGAATACCCAGTTCGACACCGGGCCGCTCAGCCTGCTGCTGCGCTGGCGCTATATCGGCAAGCTGACCAAGGACAATGTCGCGCTGAACGGCGACGATCCGTCGGACTATGCGGTGCCGTTCATCGGCGCGCGCAGCTATTTCGACCTCACCGGCTCGTTCCGCGTCGGCGAGGCCTTCGCGCTGCGCGGCGGCATCAACAATCTGTTCGACAAGAAGCCGCCGATCGTCGGCAATGATTATGGCGGCACCACCGAGAATAGCGGCAACACCTTCCCGGCGACCTACGACCCGCTGGGCCGCAGCTTCTTCATCGGGGCGACCGTGACCTTCTGAGCCGAGGTGCGGGATGGGGGAAGAAAGGGCGGTGGCGCGATCCACCGTCCTTTTTCGTGCGGGGGACGAGCGGCGCCGATGTGGGTCAAATCAACACGGCCTCCCTCGTTCCGTTCGTCCTGAGCCTGTCGAAGGACGACTGTACCGACCTGTGGCGTCCGCTCCGAATTGCGGGCGGCAAGGCTTGCGCTGTCGTCCTTCGACAGGCTCAGGACGAACGGAGCTGGGGACGGGCGGCGTCGATTAACCCACGTCAGCGGCTGGCCTTGCGCAGGGAGAGGCGCACCAGCGCATCCAGCGTGGCGCCCGGCCCCAGTTCCTCGGCGGCGGCGGCGACGGCGCGGCTGGCTTCCGCCGGCTTGAAGCCGAGATTGGCGAGCGCCGACAGCGCATCGGCTTCCGCGCCGCCTGCCGCGACCGCCGCGACGGCGGCCGGGCCGAGCGCCGCGCCGGGGCCGACCTTGTCCTTCAACTCGTTGACGATGCGCTGGGCGAGCTTCGGCCCGACGCCGTTGGCGCGCGCCACCATCGCCTTGTCGGCGCGGCGCACAGCGTCGGCGATCTCCGCCGGCGCGAGAACCGAGAGAATGGCGAGCGCGACGCGGCCGCCGACGCCCTGAACCCCGGTCAGCAGGCGATACCAGTCCCGTTCCTCCACCGTGGCGAAGCCGAACAGGCGGATCGCGTCGTCGCTGACCTGCATGTCGGTGAGCAGCATCACCGCCGAGCCGACCGGCCCAAGCGCGGCCAATGTGCGCGCCGACGCACTGACGAGATAGCCGACGCCACCGACCTCGACCACCAGCTGGTCGGCCGTGACGGCCTGCACCGTACCTGTCAGGCTGGCGATCATGCGGCGTTCCGGCCGCCGGCGAGCACCCGCGCGCTGGCGAGGTGATGGGCATGGCAGATGGCGACCGCCAGCGCGTCGGCGGCGTCGCTGCCGGCGATGGCGACGCCGGGCAGCAGCCGCGTCACCATGGCGCGGATCTGTTCCTTGTCCGCGCCGCCGGTGCCGACCACCGCCTTCTTGACGGCGCGCGCGGCATATTCGCCGACCGGCACGCCGGCGCGCGCGGCGCTGAGCAGCACGACGCCGCGCGCCTGCCCCAGCTTCAGCGTCGATTGCGGATTCTGGTTGACGAAGGTTTCCTCCACCGCCGCGCCGTCGGGCCGATGTGTCAGGATCAGGTCGCCGAGCGCGTCGGCGAGGAGGAGCAGGCGGCGGGCGAGCGGTTCGGCCGGGCGTGTCGCGATCTGGCCGTTGGCGACATGGCTGAGCCGGTTGCCGGCGGCGGCGATCACGCCCCAGCCCGTCGAGGTCAGGCCGGGGTCGAGGCCGATCAGGATCACCGGGCGGCGCTCCCCGTCACTAGCCCAGCCGTTCCATGATCTCGTCGGGCACCTCGTAATTGCCCCAGACGGTCTGGACGTCGTCATTGTCGTCGAGCGCGTCGATCAGCTTCATGAGCTGGCCGGCATCGGCCTCGTCCACCGTCACCGGCGTCTGCGGGCGCCAGGCGAGCTTCGCGCCCTCCGCCTCGCCGAGCACCGGCTCGAGCGCGCGCGCGACCTCGTGCAGCGCATCCTGCGCGGTCCAGATCTCGTGCCCGTCCTCGGACGACTGGACATCCTCGGCGCCGGCTTCCAGCGCCGCCTCGAATATCTTGTCGGCATCGCCCGCCGTGGCCGGATAGCTGATCAGCCCCAGCCGGTCGAAACCGTGGCTGACCGAACCGGACGCGCCCAGATTGCCGCCATTCTTGGAGAAGGCGAGGCGCACGTCGGTGGCGGTGCGGTTGCGGTTGTCGGTGAGGGTCTCGACGATCAGGCTGACGCCGCCGGGGCCGAAGCCTTCATAGCGCAGCTCCTCATAGCTCTCCGCATCGCCGCCCTCGGCCTTCTTGATGGCGCGCTCGATATTGTCCTTGGGCATGCCGCCCGACCGCGCCGCGATCACGGCGGCGCGCAGGCGGGGGTTCATCGCCGGGTCGGGCAGCCCGGTCTTGGCCGCGACGGTGATTTCGCGCGACAGCTTGGAGAACAGCGCCGAGCGCTTCTTATCCTGCGCGCCCTTGCGGTGCATGATGTTCTTGAATTTGGAATGGCCGGCCATTGTCCGCAGACGATCCTTCCTGATCTGGATGCTTGGCCTCCCCTCTAGCCGGGCGAGGCCCCTCGCCGCAACCGATGCGGGGAATTGCGCGCCGCCCATGGCCGCAAAAGCATGCGGCGACGCCCCGGGCAGGCGCCGCCGCATCCTTTTTTCGATCGCCGCACCGAATCCGGGGTCAATGGTTCGAGGCGGCACGTCGATTGGTGATCGGGACCGGGGGTGGGGTTGGCCCGTTGATCACGCCCTGTCCATCGCAAGCGGCGTGCCAACCGGGAAATGGCGCGCTTCCGCGCTTTCCCCCGCCAATGCCAACGCCCGCTTTCCCGAAACGGCACAAGCAGCTGTCCGCGCCGTCCCGTTTCGGGACAGGATCAGTCGAGGCCGAGCGCCGCCTTGTAGGTTTCGAGCAGGGCGTCGGCTTCCTGCCGGGCCTGCTTCTCCATGCGCCGCAGGCGGACGATGGCGCGCATCGTCTTGGAGTCATAGCCCTGCCCCTTGGCCTCGGCATAGACGTCCTTGATGTCGTCGGCGATGCCCTTCTTTTCCTCCTCCAGCCGCTCGATGCGCTCGATGAACAGGCGCAGCTGGTCGGCCGCCACATTGCCGTCCGCCATTCTATGAAGCCTCCATGGACAAGTTTACCGGAAGGCGCCGGACCTACGGAGCGCAAGCCCGCGAGGCAAGCGCCACGTTGCCCCCGCGATGACGACGCGCCCCCGGATCGACGCTCCGGCCAGCGGCGCGCCGTTGCGGATGCGCGACCGGCCGCCCAAATCGAGCAGCCGCGAAGGGATCGGACCGTTCAGCATTTTATTGGGTCTTCATCGGCCATAGCGATTCCGCCGGGCTTCCCCCATGCTAAGGTCCGGCGGGCGGCGGGAAAAAAGGGTAGACATGCAGAAAAATATCTCGGTCGCGCCACGTCATCGCAAGGTTCGCGTGCTGGCCACGCTCGGTCCCGCCTCCCGCGACCTGGAGGTGATTCGCGCGCTCTACCTCGCCGGGGCGGACGCCTTCCGGGTGAATATGAGCCACGGCACCCAGGCCGACCGCGCCACCATCATCGGCCATATCCGGGAGCTTGAGAAGGAACTCGGCCGGCCGATGACGATCCTGGTCGATCTGCAGGGGCCGAAGCTGCGCATCGGCACCTTCGCCGAAGGGCTGGTGCAGCTGGGCCGGGGCCAGAGCTTCGCGCTCGATCGCGACCCCACCCCCGGCGACGCCAGCCGCGTCCACCTGCCGCACCGCGAGGTGTTTCAGGCGCTGACGCCGGGTACGCGGCTGCTGCTCGACGACGGCAAGGTCACGCTGCGGGTGGTCGATCGCGATGCCGATCGCATCCAGACGGAGGTCGAGGTCGCCGGCACCTTGTCGAACCACAAGGGGCTGAACGTCCCCGACGTCGTCGTGCCGATGGCGGCGCTGACCGAGAAGGATCATAGCGACCTCGCCTTCGCGCTGGATCAGGGTGTCGACTGGATCGCCCTGTCCTTCGTGCAGCGGCCCGAGGATGTCGCCGATGCGCGTCGCCTGATCGGGGGCAAGGCGGCGCTGCTCGCCAAGATCGAAAAGCCGGCGGCGGTGGAGCGGCTGGACGAGATATTGGAGCTGGCCGACGCAGTGATGGTGGCGCGCGGCGACCTTGGCGTCGAGCTGCCGCCGCAGGAGGTGCCGCCGCTGCAGAAGCAGATCGTCCAGCGCGCGCGGCAGATGGGACGGCCCGTGGTGGTCGCCACCCAGATGCTCGAATCGATGATCCATTCGCCGACGCCGACGCGGGCGGAGGTGTCGGACGTCGCCACCGCCATCTATGACGGCGCCGACGCGATCATGCTGTCCGCCGAATCGGCGGCCGGGGCGTGGCCCGAGCAGGCGGTCGCGATGATGGACGCCATCGCCCGCGCCGTCGAGGGCGACGACGACTATCAGCGCCGCCTGCACTTCACCGAAACCCCGCTGGAGGCGACCACCGCCGACGCGCTGTCGGCCGCCGCCGGGCAGATCGCGCAGACGATTTCGGCAACCGCCATCGTCTGCTTCACCCTGTCCGGCTCCACCGCCCGTCGCGTCTCGCGCGAGCGCCCGTCGGTGCCGTCGCTGGTGCTGACGCCGCGCCTCAGGACGGCGCGGCGGCTGGGCCTGCTCTGGGGCACCCACGCCGTCCAGACCCGCGACGTGAAAAGCTTCGAGGAGATGGTCGGCAAGTCGAAGCGCATGGCGCTGCGCCACAATGTCGCAGCGGCGGGCGACCGCATCGTCCTGATGGCCGGCATTCCTTTCGGCACGCCGGGATCGACCAATGTTCTCCATGTGGTCCGCCTGACGGGCGACGAGCTGGAAACGAAGTCCTGACGCATCGCGCGTTAAATCGACACCCTGCGTCCCACCGCCGTTCGTCCTGAGCCTGTCGAAGGACGTCAGCACCCACTTGCGAGACCTGCTCGCGCTATTGTGGGAAAGCCTGCGCTGTCGCCCTTCGACAGGCTCAGGACGAACGGAGCCTATTCAATCCGCGCTGCTCTGCGACGGCAGCAGGCCGTGCCCGGCAAGATCGGCGGCAAGACGGTCGGCATCGGTGAAATGGTGGCCGGCTAGGCCCGCCCGCTCGGCCGCCTCGACATTTTCGAGCCGGTCGTCGACGAACAGCCCCGCCCCCGGCGCCAGCCCGAAGCGGTCGAGCGCCAGCGCGTAGATCGCCGGGTCGGGCTTCACCAGCTTTTCGGCGCCGGACACGACGATGTCGCGGAAGCGGTCGAACAGCGCCGCCTCGCGCGTCCGGAAGGGTGCCCAGAATTCGGCGGAGAAATTGGTGATCGCGAAAAGCGGCACGCCCGCCGCGTCGAGCCGTTCGACCAGCGCGATCATGCCGGCCACCGGCTCGCGCACCGATTCGCCGAAGCGCGGGCCCCATTGCGCGATCAGGTCGCGATGTTCGGGAAAGCGGGCGATCAGTTCCGCGCTGGTGTCGGCGAAGGCGCGGCCGGCGTCGTGCTGGAAATGCCATTCGTCGGTCAGCACCTCGGCCATCAGCCGATCGAGCGCGGACGCATCGCTGACCTGCGCCTCGTAAAGGGCGCGGGGTTTCCAGTGATAGAGGACGTTGCCGACGTCGAAGACGACGGCGGTCGGCCGAATCAGCCCTGGCGCGCCTTGAAGCGGCGGTTGGTCTTGTTGATCACATAGGTGCGGCCACGACGACGAATCACGCGGCAGTCGCGGTGACGGGACTTCAGCGACTTGAGCGAATTACGGATCTTCATGGTCGGAAACCTTGGGTAGCATTGAACTGGCTGTGAAGGGCGCGCCTTTATGGCGCAAGGCGCTTCAAGTCAAGTCGCGGGCCGGATCATAGCACCCGGCAAAAGCGTTCTTCCTCACCAACTTGTCATGCACGCCATGCAGCAAAGCAGTTGAAGGAGCGTTGCACATGCGTGACAAACGAAAGGCTGCAAAGGAATCAGTCATGTCCAGCTTAATGCTTCGCTCCATCATCGTCTCCTCCGCGCTGGCGCTGGCCGCCTGCGCTTCCGGGCCGCCGCCGGCCGAGGTGACGCGCTTTCACCTGAACCAGCCGCTGTCGCGCGGCGTCATCACCGTCGAGCCGCTGCCCGGGCAGGACCAGAACAGCCTTGAATTCAACACCTATGCCAGCGCCGTCGGCGCGGAGCTGGCGCGGGTCGGCTTCAACTATCAGCCCGACCTGAAAGGTTCCGAACTGGTTGCCGTCACCGGCGTCGACCGCGGGATTCGCCCCGGCATCACCGGGGAACGCTCGCCGGTCAGCATCGGCATCGGCGGCGGCACCTTCGGGCGCAATGTCGGCATCGGCCTCGGCACCAGCTTCGGGGTCGGCAAGAAGCGGTCGAACGACATCGAATCGACCCTGCTGTCGGTCCAGATCAAGCGGCGTTCGGATTCGAGCGTGATCTGGGAAGGGCGCGCGCAGATGGAGGATCGCGGCAACCGGCTGTCGCCCGACGACGCGGTCGGCCGCCTCGCCCGCGCGCTGTTCCAGGACTTCCCCGGCGAATCGGGCCGAACGGTGTCGGTGCCGCTGAAGTGACGATCCGCATCACCAGCGCGTTCGATTCGGGCAATATCCAGGTCGCGGAAACGGGTGGCGACGCGGCCAGCGTCACCATCCGCCACGACGCCCATTCGGATTTCTACCAATGGTTCCACTTCCGCGTCAGCGGGGCGGGCGGACGGCCGGTCACCGTCGCGATCACCAACTGCGCCGGTGCCGCCTATCCGGGCGGATGGACCGACTATAGCGCGCGCGTCTCCGAAGACCGCGAGACGTGGCGGCTGGCGACGACCCGCTATGCCGACGGCGTGCTGACCATCGAGCATCAGCCGGCGGGCGACGGCTTCTGGCTGGCCTATTTCGCGCCCTATGATTTCGAGCGCCACCAGCGGCTTGTCGCGCGCATCGGGCAGGCGCCGGGCGTGTCCTGGACCTCGGTCGGCGCGACGCTCGACGGGCGGGAGATCGACCTGCTGACGCTGGGCGAGGGCCGCCTCCAGGTCTGGCTCTATGCGCGCCAGCATCCCGGCGAGACGATGGCCGAATGGTGGATGGAAGGCGTGCTGGACCGGCTGACCGATCGCGCCGATCCCGTCGCCCGCGTGCTGCGGCGCAAGGCGACCTTCCATATCGTCCCCAATATGAACCCCGACGGATCGGTGCGCGGCCACTTACGGACCAACGCCGCCGGCGTGAACCTCAACCGCGAATGGGCCGCGCCCTCGCTGGAAAAAAGCCCCGAGGTCCACCATGTGCTGGCGGCGATGGATCGCACCGGCGTCGATTTCGCCATCGACGTGCATGGCGACGAATCGATTCCCTATGTCTTCGTCGCGGGGTTCCACGGCATCCCGAAATGGACGGACCGGCAGGGCCGGCTCTATGACCGCTATCGCGATGTGCTGGCGCGGCTGACCCCGGATTTCCAGACGCGCCGCGGCTATCCGAACGCGGCGCCGGGCAAGGCCAACCTCGCCATGTCGACCAACCAGCTCGCCAACCGCTTCGGCTGCGTGGCGATGACGCTGGAGATGCCGTTCAAGGACAATGCCGACCTGCCCGACCCCGTGGAGGGCTGGAGCCCGGCGCGGTCGAAGGCGCTGGGGCGCGACTGCCTTGCCGCGCTGGCGGAGATCATCGACGATCTGGCCGATCCCGCACGGGGATGACGAAGGCGGCGACGCCGATTAAGAGGCAGCCGCATCCGCTTTCATGGGAGTTACCGCATGCCGACGCTCGTCCTGATCCGCCACGGCCAGTCCGCCTGGAACCTGGAGAACCGCTTCACCGGCTGGTGGGACGTCGACGTGACCGAAAAGGGCGCCGCCGAGGCGAAGGCGGCGGGCGAACTGATGGCGGCCAAGGGCCTCGATTTCGACCAGTGCTTCACCAGCGTCCAGACCCGCGCGATCAAGACGCTGAATATCGCGCTTGAGGCGATGGGCCGGCTGTGGCTGCCGGTGGAGAAGGACTGGCGGCTGAACGAGCGGCATTATGGCGGCCTCACCGGCCTCAACAAGGCGGAGATGGCCGCCAAGGTCGGCGAGGAGCAGGTGAAGATCTGGCGCCGCTCCTTCGACATCCCGCCGCCGCCGCTGGAAGACGACAGTCCCTATGCGCTGGGCAAGGACCGCCGTTACGCCGGCATCGCCATTCCCGCGACGGAAAGCCTCAAGGACACCATCGCCCGCGTGCTGCCTTATTGGGAAGGCCGCATCGCGCCGGTGCTGCGCGACGGCCAGCGCGTCATCATCTCCGCACACGGCAACTCGCTGCGCGCGCTGGTCAAGCATCTGTCGGGCATTCCCGACGACGAGATCGTCAGCCTCGAAATCCCGACCGGCCAGCCGCTGGTCTATGAGCTGGACGGCGACCTCAGGCCGACCGACCGCTATTATCTGTCGGAACGCGGCTGAGCAGCTTGCGGGCGTACATCTCGCCGTCGGCGCGGGCGAGCGCCGACGACGCGTCGCCCGCCTCGTCAATCGCCGAACAGCCGACCGAAACGCTGATCTCGACCGCCTGATCGCCGATCATGACCGGCGTCGCGGCGATCAGGGCGGCGAGCGACGCGGCCTTGTCCCGCGCATCCGCGACGGTGGTGTGGGTGAGGATGACGCCGAACTCGTCGCCGCCAAGCCGGGCGACCAGATCGCCGCCGCGAATCTGGCTGAGCAGCAGGCGCGCGACATGCTGCAACGCCGCGTCGCCCGCGCCATGGCCGTGGGTGTCGTTGATCGCCTTCAGCCGGTCGACATCGACGAACAGCAGAGCGGCGCTGGTCCGAAGCCGCCGGACGTCGTGGATCAGCCGGTCCAGTTCCCGCAGGAAACGGCGGCGATTGGGCAGGGAGGTCAGCATGTCGCTGTCGGCCAGCAGCTCAAGCTCGACAATGCGGGCGCGGGCATCGGCCAGCATGGCGCGCAGCAGCTCATTCTCGTCGGCAAGGCTGCGGATCGCCGTCGCGGTATCCAGCGCGGGCGCCGGCGCGAATTTCAACGCCGCGCTCCTGCGTTCGAGATCAACGGGGTGCTTGTTGCTGCTCATCGCCGTCTCCCCTTTACCGCAACTGCGAACGAAATGCACGTCCGAGAGCATCGGCCGCGCGGCTGAACCTCTTTTGAACGCCACAAACACGCAGGAACGCTTGCGATGACGACTCGCCGTCCCTAGTGTCGCGCGCTTTCCCGATACCGCAAAGGGGCAGGCGGTGGCCGACCGCGAAATTCTTGTTGGAATCATCATGGGCTCGACGTCCGACTGGGAGACGATGCGGCATTGCGCCGACACGCTCGCCACGCTCGACGTGCCGCATGAAGTCCGCGTCGTCTCCGCCCACCGGACGCCGCAGCGCCTCTATGACTATGCGCAGGGCGCGGCCGGCCGGGGGTTGCGGGCGATCATCGCCGGGGCCGGCGGCGCCGCCCACCTGCCCGGCATGGCCGCCTCGATGACCCGCCTGCCCGTCCTCGGCGTGCCCGTCGAATCCAAGGCGCTGAAGGGCATGGACAGCCTGCTGTCGATCGTCCAGATGCCCGCCGGCATTCCCGTCGGCACGCTCGCCATCGGCCGGGCGGGCGCGGTCAACGCCGCGCTGCTCGCCGCCGCGATGCTGGCGACGTCCGATCCCGCCCTTGCCAACCGCCTGGACGCGTGGCGCGCCCGCCAGACCGCCGAGGTCGCCGAAACACCCGAATGATCGTAGAGCCAGGTTCAACCATCGGCATCCTCGGCGGCGGCCAGCTTGGCCGCATGCTGTCGATGGCCGCCGCGCAGCTCGGCTATCGCTGCCACATCTTCGCGCCCGAGGCGTCGCCGCCCGCCGCCGACGTGGCGGCCGCGCTGACCCATGCCGACTATCAGGACGAGGACGCCATGGCGCGGTTCGCCGCCGCCGTCGACGTCGTCACCTATGAGTTCGAGAATATCGACGCGGCCGCCGTGGCGCGGCTGGCCGAACGCGCGACGGTGCGCCCCGGCGTGCGCGCGCTGGAAGTCGCGCAGGACCGCCTGCTCGAAAAGGATTTCGTCGCCGGCCTTGGCGGTCGTCCCGCGCCCTATCGCGCTGTGACGACGCGCGCCGAGCTGGACGCGGCGATCGCCGCGATCGGCGCGCCCGCCATCCTCAAGACGCGGCGCTTCGGCTATGACGGCAAGGGCCAGGCGCGGCTCGCCTCGCCCGCCGACGCCGGGGCGGCCTGGACCATGATCGGCGGCCAGCCCGGCGTCCTGGAAGGCTTCATCGACTTCGAGCGGGAATTCTCGATCATCCTGTGCCGGGGCGCCGACGGCGCGGTGCGGACCTGGGACGCCCCGGAAAACGTGCATGTCGGCGGCATATTGGACCAGTCGACGGTGCCGGCCGACGCATCGCTCGCCGGCCAGATCGCCGAGGCGTCGGCGCTCGCCGCGACGGTGGCGGAGGCGCTCGGCCATGTCGGCGTGCTGACGCTGGAGTTCTTCGCCGGGCCTGACGGGCCGGTGTTCAACGAGATGGCGCCGCGCGTCCACAATAGCGGCCACTGGACGATCGAGGGCGCGCGCACCAGCCAGTTCGAAAATCACATCCGCGCGGTCTGCGGGCTGCCGATGGGCTGCACCGGCCTTGTCGCCCCGCGCGCGACGATGCGCAACCTGTTCGGCGAAGCCGCGCACGATTGGGCGGCGATCCTTGCCGAACCGCGCGCGCACCTGCATCTATACGGAAAAATCGGTGCGCGGCCCGGCCGGAAGATGGGGCACGTCACCACATTGGGTTGAGAGGACGGGTTGCGATGCGGCGGCGGACACAGGCGATGAAGGCTCCAGCCGCGCAATGACGCAGACGGACGCCGCGCCATGCTGACCGAAGCGCGGCGGGATGCCGCCGCCGCGACCGGCCTGCCGCTGCGCACGATCTTCACTCTCACCATCTTCCTCGGCTCGTTCCTGCTGTTCCTGACCCAGCCGATGGTGGCCCGCATGGCGATGCCGCGCCTCGGCGGCGCGCCGTCGGTGTGGAACAGCGCCATGCTGCTCTATCAGGCGCTGTTGCTGGCCGGCTATGCCTATGCCCACCTGCTCGGCCGGCTGCCGACGCGCGGCCAGCTCACGGTGCATCTGGGGCTGTTCGCGCTTGCCTCCCTGACCCTGCCGGTCAGCCTCGCTGGCATCACGCCGCCTGCCCATGCCGAACCCGCGCTGTGGGTGCTGTGGCTGCTCGGCGCGACCATCGCCCCGCTCTTCTTCGTCATCGCGGCGCAGGCGCCGCTGATGCAGGCATGGTTCGCACGGAGCGGCGACGCACGCGCGCATGACCCCTATTTCCTCTATGCGGCCTCGAACCTCGGCAGTTTTGCCGGGCTCATCACCTATCCGCTGCTGTTCGAGCCTTTCCTGACCCTGCCCCAGCAAAGCGCCCTGTGGGCCGGGGGCTATGCCCTGCTCGCCGTCGGCATCCTGTTCTGCGGTTTCGCCGTGCCGCCGGCGCCGGGCGTGCGCGAGCATTTCGCGGCGACGGCGCTCGGCTGGCGCCGGCCGCTGCGCTGGGTGCTGCTGGCGGCGGTGCCGTCCGGCCTGCTGCTGTCGTCGACCATGCACCTGACGACCGAGGTGCTGGCCGCGCCCTTCCTGTGGGTGATCCCGCTCGGCATCTATCTGCTGACCTTCGTGCTGGCGTTCGGCCGGCGCGGCCGCCTCGTGCGCGGGCTGATCGCCATCGCCCCCTTCGGCCTGCTGCTGCTGGGCGCGATCGTGCTGCTCGAAGGCAAGGGCATGACGCTGATGCTGGCGCTCAGCGGTCTGGTGCTGCTGTTCTTCGCCGCGCTGGGGCTTCACGCCCGCCTCGCGGACGACCGGCCCGACGCCGGACGGCTGACCGAATTCTACCTCTGCACCTCGATCGGCGGCGTCCTCGGCGGCCTGTTCGCCGCCCTGGTCGCGCCGCTGCTGTTCAACTGGACGTGGGAGCATCCGCTGCTGGTGGTGGCGGCGGTGGCGCTGCTGCCCGTGCCGGCGATCTTCGGAAATGCCCGGCAAGACATGCCGGCGGCGCGGCTGGTCGGCATTCCCGTCGCCGCGCTGCTGCTGTCGCTGCTCGCCGATTCGGAGCCGGTGACGGGCCTTCCCCGCTGGGCCGGCCTCGCGATCAGCGCCGTCCTGCTGCTGTGGACGCTGCGCGCCGCCGCGATCCGCTGGCGCTATACGCTGCTTTTCGGCCTGCTGATGATGGCCTATGGCGGCTGGACCGGCCTTGCCCGCAGCTTCGAGCCGAACGCGCGCGAACGCAGCTATTTCGGCATTTACGGGGTGGAGACGACCCGCGACGGCAGCGGCCGCTACCTGCGCCACGGCACGACGCTGCACGGCATCCAGCTGCTCGACCCCGCGCGCGCC
>CAZACH010000010.1:0-6670 GCA_964483275.1 uncultured Sphingomonadaceae bacterium
CTTCGTCGCGGTCGAAATTGCCGGCGACATGCCCCATTGCGCGATGAGTGTGGAAGGTGCGCCCGTCCCAGCTGGTGATGCCGGCCGCTTCCTGCCCGCGATGCTGGAGGGCGGGGAGGCCGAGGGCGGCCAGAGCGGAGGCGGTATCGGCGCCCCACAGGCCGAACACGCCGCACTCCTCACGGAGCTTGTCCCCGTCATGCTCGAAAGGGTTGGTGGTCAACATATCCGCGAATCCCGATCGTTGGCCGGCCATATGGCCTATCGTTCGCGCGCATATAGGATGCGGGAAAGCTTTTGTCGCCCGCTAAGGCGGTTAAAATATCTTTCCATCGTCCGCCGCGCGCCCTAGCCACGCGCCATCATGGATGAATTGCGCGAAACCGGAACCGGGCTGGACCCGAAATTCGACGACAAGGGCTTGCTGACCGCTGTCGTGACCGACGCGGCGTCGGGCGAGGTGCTGATGCTCGCCCATATGAACCGCGAGGCGCTGGACCGCACCATGGCCAGCGGCGAGGCGACCTTCTGGTCTCGGTCGCGCAAGGCGCTGTGGAAGAAGGGCGAGACTTCCGGCAACGTCATGCGCGTCGTGGAGGCGCGGATCGACTGCGATCAGGATGCGGTATGGCTGAAGGTGCGGCCGGCCGGACCCGCCTGTCATACGGGTGAACGAAGTTGCTTCTATCGACGGATCGTCGACGGCGCGTTGGTGCGGGATTGAGGCACATGCGGCCTTGACGTTCACGTCAACGGAAAATAACTTACCCCAATGTCAAAAGCCGCAGTTCACATGCCCGACGCGCGGGAACGCGACCAGTACAGCATCACCGATCTTGCGACCGAATTCGGCGTCACGGCGCGCGCGCTGCGCTTTTACGAGGATGAAGGGCTGATCGCGCCGCGCCGGGTGGGCCTGTCCCGTGTCTATTCGCGCCGCGATCGCGGGCGGCTGGCGTGGATATTGCGCGGCAAGCGGGTCGGCTTCAGCCTCGCCGAAATCAAGGCGATGATCGACCTTTATGACGTCGACGACGGCGGGCAGGAGCAGCGCCGCGTGACGCGCGAGCGCTGCATCGCCCGCATCGCGCTGCTCGAGAGCCAGCGCAAGGATATAGACGCGACGATCGAGGAGCTTGAACGCTTCGTCGCGACCCTGGACGACAACCCGGCTCCGCCCGCCAGCACGGCCGGGGCCTGACAATGAGGAGCCGCCCGTGACCGCCTACACCGCGCCCGTGAAGGAAAGCCGCTTCATCCTGAACGACGTGCTCGGGCTGGAGCGCTATGCCAATCTGCCGGGTTTCGCCGGCGCGGCCCCGGACATGGTCGAGGCGATCCTCGAGGAAGGCGGGCGCTTCTGCGCGGAGATACTGGCGCCGCTGAATGCGGTCGGCGACCGGGAAGGCTGCACGCACCATCCCGACGGCCGCGTCACCACGCCGACCGGATTTCGCGAGGCCTACCGGGCGCTGGTGGAAGGCGGCTGGCCGACATTGACCGCGCCGGAGGCCTTTGGCGGGCAGGGCCTGCCGCATGTCGTCGGCACGGCGCTCGAGGAGTATCTGCTCAGCGCCAACGTGGCGTTCAATCTGTATTACGGGCTGAACAAAGGCTCGATCAGCGCGCTGCTCGCCAAGGGCAGTCCCGAACAGCAGGCGACCTATCTGCCCAAGCTCATCAGCGGCGAATGGGGCGGCACCATGAACCTGACCGAGGCGCATGCCGGCACCGATCTCGGCCTGCTGCGCACCCGCGCGGAGCCGCAGGACGACGGCAGCTACAGGATCACCGGCACCAAGATCTTCATCTCCGCCGGCGAGCATGATCTGACGCCCAATATCATTCACCTCGTCCTTGCCCGCACGCCCGATGCGCCGAAAGGCGTCAAGGGCATATCGCTGTTCCTCGTGCCGAAGTTCCTGTTGACCGAGAGCGGCGGGATCGGCCCGCGCAACGCGGTGAGCTGCGCCTCGATCGAGCACAAGATGGGCCTTCACGGCAGCCCGACCTGCGTCATGAACTATGACGGTGCGACCGGCTGGCTGGTCGGCGAGGAGAATAAGGGCCTCGCCGCCATGTTCATCATGATGAACGTCGCGCGGCTCGGCGTCGGTTTGCAGGGGCTTGCGCAGGCGGAGCGCGCCTATCAGGTCGCCGTGGCCTATGCGAAGGACCGGCGGCAGGGCCGGGCGCTCACCGGCCCGGCCGATCCCGAGGAGCCGGCGGACCCGATCATCGTCCATCCCGACGTGCGCCGGATGTTGATGGAAAGCCGCGCCGTCATCGAGGCCGGACGAGCGCTGTCGCTGTGGGCCAGCCTGCTCGTCGACCTGTCCGAAAGGTCCGAAAGCGCGGAGGAGCGCCAGAAGGCCGACGACCTCGTCTCGCTGCTGACGCCGGTGGTCAAGAGCTATCTGACCGACAAGGGCTATGAGATCGCGACGCTCGCGCAGCAGATTCACGGCGGTCACGGCTATATCACGGAAACCGGGATCGAGCAGATCGTCCGCGATGCCCGGATCGCGATGATCTATGAGGGCACCAACGGCATTCAGGCGATGGACCTGGTGGGCCGCAAGCTCGCGATGAACGGCGGGCGTGCCGTCCGCCTGCTGTTCGCGGAGATCGACGAGCGGATCGCCGCGTCGAAATCCAGATCCGGCCTTGGCGATTTCGCGCAGAGCCTCGACAAGGCCAAGGGCGAGCTTCAGGCGGCGACGCTGTGGTTGATGCAGAATGCCGCGACCAACCCCGACAATGCCGGGGCGGCGGCCGCCCCCTATCTGGAATTGATGAGCATCGTCGTGCTGGGTTTGATGTGGTTGCGGATCGCCGATGCCGCGTTGCAACAACTGGAGCAGGGCAACGAGGACCGTCAGTGGCTGGAAGCAAAGCTGACCACGGCGCGCTTCTTCGCCGAACGCATAATGCCCGACGCCGGGGCGCTTCGCCGCAAGATCGCCGGCGGGGCGGAGGCGATCATGGCCATCCCGGCGGACGCCTTCTGACTGTCGGAATAATTTACACTTTGTGACAGTGTCGCAAAATGGGACAGATGCGTTAGCCCGAAATTTGAGTTAATTCACCGGAATGGCATGGGCCTTGCTTCCCTATGGTTAACCATAAGGGTCGAAAGGACAAGGTCGTGAACGGGAGGGCATGTTTCGGCTCGGAGACGAGCCGAATCCGGCGGAACAGGCGCGGTTCGAAGGGCGGGGGTGCTGGCGCGGGACTGGTCTTGGGGCTGCTCTGCGGACTTGCCGCGCCAGCCGTCGCGGCGACGGCCGTGCTTCCGGGCAGTGGCCGATATTTCGGCGGCGCAACAGAAAATTCGGCCGTCCCGTCCGCGGCACCGCTGTCTTCATGGATGAAGAAGGACGCGGCGTCAGCCGATGGCGCGGCCGCCGGGTTCGGCTCGGGCGATTTCAGTTCGTCCCCGCTGGGGTCGGGCCGCTATCCCGCCACGATATTGACCTCGTCCGATATGCTGACGGAGCCTGATGCCGGCCCCTCTTTCCAGACGAGTCCCGCCGCGTTGCTGACGAACGAAGCGGGATCGCGGAGCGCCGGGGCCTTTGCCCCCGCCGGCAGCGCAAAACAGGGGGCGGGGGCAGCGCCGATATCGTCTCTGGCGGATTACGGGACGCCGGCGCCAACGACGATCATGCTGACCGCGCTTGCCGGCGTTGCCCTGCTGATCACCGCGCGTCGCCCGCGCCGCCGTCGAATCCGCTGATCGGCGGTCAGGCTTCGGGAAGGAAGTCCGCGACCGACAGATAGCGCTCGCCCGTGTCGTAATTGAAGCCGAGGATGCGGGTTCCGGCCGGCAGTTCCTTCGCCTTCTGGGCGATGGCGGCCAGCGTGGCGCCCGACGATATGCCGACCAGCGCGCCTTCTTCCCGCGCCGCCCTGAGCGCGAACTCCTTGGAGTCCCCGGCATCCACGGTGATCACGCCGTCGATGGCGGCGGTGTGGAGATTGGCGGGAATGAAACCGGCGCCCAGGCCCTGGATGGGATGCGGGCCGGGCTGCCCGCCGGAAATCACCGGGGAGAGCGTCGGTTCGACGGCATAGACCTTGAGGTTCGGCCATGTCTTCTTCAGCACCTCGGCGGCGGCGGTGATATGGCCGCCGGTGCCGACGCCGGTGATCAGCACGTCGATCGGGGTATCGGCGAAGTCGGCGAGGATCTCGGGCACCGTGGTGGTCGCGTGCGCAGTGATATTGGCCGGATTTTCGAACTGCTGCGGCATCCAGGCGCCGTCGGTCTTGGCGACGATCTCGATGGCGCGCTCGATCGCGCCCTTCATGCCCTTTTCGCGCGGCGTCAGGTCGAAGGTCGCGCCATAGGCGAGCATCAGCCGCCGCCGTTCAAGCGACATCGACTCCGGCATCACCAGGATCAGCTTATAGCCCTTCACCGCCGCCACCATCGCGAGGCCGATGCCGGTGTTGCCGCTGGTCGGCTCGACGATCGTGCCGCCCGGCTTCAGCTTGCCCTCGGCCTCGGCCTCCTCGATCATCGAAAGCGCGATGCGGTCCTTGATCGACCCGGCGGGATTGGCGCGCTCGAACTTGATCCACACTTCATGGCTGTCGAACATGCGGCTGAAGCGGACGTGCGGCGTGTTACCGATCGTTTCGAGAATATTCGCGGCTTTCATGATCGCATCTCCTCTGGGTCGTCATCTGATCGAGCCGGGCGGATCGAATGTCCGCGCCCGGCGCAGCTCGGGAAAATATTTTGCCCACAACATCGTCACCGCAACGGCCCCGGCACCGCCCAGCACGACGGCCGCCACCGGGCCGACCAACGCCGCGAAAAAGCCGGATCGCGCCTCGCCCAACTCGTTCGACGCCGACACGAACAGGGTCGACACCGCGCCGACCCGCCCGCGCATCGCATCCGGCGTGTGAAGTTGCACGAGAGATTGGCGAACATAAACCGAAAACATGTCCGCCGCACCCAGAAGGACGAGGCAGGCGAGCGAAAAGGGCATCCAGCGCGAAAAGCCGAATGCGATGGTCGACAGGCTGAACACGCCGACGCCCCACAGCATCTTGACGCCGACATTGGTGCGTAGCGGACGCGCCGAGAACCACAGGGCGACGAGCACCGCGCCCACCGCCGGGGCCATGCGCAAGGCGCCCACGCCGATCGGCCCGACGGCCAATATGTCACGCGCATAGATGGGCAGCATCGCGGTCACGCCGCCGAGCAGCACGGCGAACAGATCGAGCGAGATCGCGCCAAGGATGAGGCGGTTTTTCCTGACATAGCCCAGGCCCTCGCCCATCCGCCGCCACGGCGAGGCGCCGGTGTCGATGACCGGCCGGGGCACCGGACGGATCAGCAGCAGGCTCGTCAGCGCAAGGATGAACAGCGCCGCCGCCAGCGTGTAGGGCAGGTGCGGCTTGACGGCATAGAGCAGGCCGCCCAGCGCCGGACCGGCGATGGCGCCCGCCTGCCAGGCGATCGAACTCAGCGCGATCGCCGCCGGCAGCGATCCGCGCGGCACGAGATTGGGCGCGAGCGCCTGAAGCGCGGGCGAGGCAAAGGCACGGGCGACGCCGAGCAGGCCGGCGACAATGAACAGGTCGGCGAGCGTCGTCTTGTCGTACCAGGTGAGGAGGGCGAGGGCGATGGCGCAGGCCGCTTCGAGCAGCACCGCCGCCCGCGCGATCCAGCGGCGGTCCAGCCGGTCGGCCGTCCAGCCCACGACGAGGGTGAGCAGGAGCAGCGGCACGAACTGCACCAGCCCGATATAGCCAAGCTGCATCGCGGCGGCGCGCTGGTCCATGGTTTGGCGCGCGATATCATAGACTTGCCAGCCAATGACGACGACCATGGCATTCTGGGCAAGCGTCGATGTCAGCCGCGCCGCCCAGTAGAATCGGAAATCCGCTATTCGGAAAGGATGTGGCGCCGCGTCGGTCGTCATGGCCGTCTGATGGCAGAGCGGGATTGCCCATGCAAATAGCGGGGTTTGTTTACCCGCCCCAAGGAAAAATCAGGACAGGAAGCGCAACAGGTCCTTGTTGAGCTGGTCCGGCGCGGTGGCGAACAGGCCATGCGGCTCGCCGCCATATTCGACCAGCTCCGCGCCGGGGATCATCCGCGCCGCCGCGCGCGCCGTCGGCTCGATCGGCACCGTCTTGTCGGACGTGCCATGAACGATCAGCGTTGGCACCGAAAAGGCGGCCATGTCGGCGCGGAAGTCGGTGCGGGCGAAGGCATCGACGCAGGCGAGGGTGGCGAGGGGGCTGGCCATCATCGCCATCGCATGGGTCCATTCCAGCCATTGTTGACTGACGGGCTGAGTAACCCAGCCTATGCCATAGAAATCCTTGCCGAAATCATCGAGGAAGCGCGGCCGGTCCTTGACCAGTCCTTCCTTGATCTCATCGACGACGCTTTCCTCGACGCCATCGGGATTGTCGTCGGCCCTGAGCAGGAACGGGGTGACCGCGCCGATCAGGGCGGCCCGGCCGACGCGGCCGGCGCCATGGCGGGCGAGATAGCGGGCGACCTCCCCGCCGCCCATCGAAAAGCCGACAAGCGCCACGCGATCCGCGCCGGACGCCTCGATCACCGCCGCGAGATCGTCGGCGAGCGTGTCATAATCATAGCCGCCGGCGGGCTGGTCGGAGCGGCCGAACCCCCGCC
>CAZACH010000010.1:6770-18776 GCA_964483275.1 uncultured Sphingomonadaceae bacterium
AGCGTGTCATAATCATAGCCGCCGGCGGGCTGGTCGGAGCGGCCGAACCCCCGCCGGTCATAGGAGATGACGCGAAAGCCCGCCTCGAAAAGGGCGACCGCCTGATATTCCCACATGTCGGCATTGAGCGGCCAGCCGTGGACGAGCACGACCGCCGGCCCGGTGCCCCAGTCCTTGACATAGAGGCGGGTGCCGTTGCGGGCGGTGACTGTCGGCATGGCGGGACGCTCCTTCGGGGGATGTCCTGCGAAAACCGCCGGCGGTTCGAGCGGTTCCGGCGGTGCCGGGTTCAGGCGGGCTGGACGAAGCTGTCGAGCACGCGCTTGGCGCCGGCATGTTCGAAATCGACGTCCAGCTTATTGCCCTCGATCGCGGTGATCGCGCCATAGCCGAACTTGACGTGGAACACGCGCATGCCCTTGGCGAGATCGGAGCGCGGCTTGGCGCCGAGGCTGACGGCGCTGGCCCGCGCCTCGATCACCGGGGACGGCTTGCGCGCGAAGCCGCCCGTGGACGAGGCACGCTGCCAGCCCGGCCCCCGGCCGGCGCCGCGCCCGACATGGGCGAAGGGGTCCTCGCGTTCCGAGAAATGGGCGCGCCACAGGCTGGCGCCGCCGGCCATGGTGGTTTCCGATGTGACATGCGCATCGGGAAGCTCGCCGATGAAGCGCGACGGGATGGACGAGGTCCACTGGCCATAGATGCGCCGGTTGGCGGCGTGGATGATGGTGCATTTGCGCCGGGCACGGGTGATCGCGACATAGGCGAGGCGCCGTTCCTCCTCCAGCGCGGCGGTGCCGCCATCGTCGAGCGCGCGCTGCGACGGGAAGACGCCATCTTCCCAGCCGACGAGGAACAGCGTGTCGAACTCCAGCCCCTTGGCGGCATGGATGGTCATGATCGTCACCTTGGCGGCGTCCGCCTCGGCATCATTGTCCATGACCAGCGCGACATGGTCGAGGAAGGCCGGGAGATTTTCGAACTCCTCCATGGCGCGGGCGAGTTCGGCGAGGTTTTCGAGGCGTCCCGCCGCCTCGGCCGAGCGGTCGGCCTGCAACATGGCGGTATAGCCCGATTCCTCCAGAACGGTGCGCGCCAGTTCCGGATGCGGCAATTCCTCCGCCGCGCGACGCCAGCGGGCGAAGTCGGCGACCAGCGCGGCAAGGCTGCGGCGCGCCTGCGGCGTCAGCTCGTCGCTGTCGACGATCCGCGCCGCCGCGAGCGACAGGGGGATGTTCTCGGCGCGCGCCAGTCCATGGACGCGGGCCAGCGCCTTGTCGCCAAGCCCGCGCTTGGGGACATTGACGATGCGCTCGAACGCCAGATCGTCGGCGGGCTGGGTGATGACGCGCAGATAGGCGAGGGCGTCCCTGATCTCCGCCCGCTCATAGAAGCGGAAGCCGCCGACGATGCGATAGGGTAGGCCGATGGCGATGAAGCGGTCCTCGAACTCGCGGGTCTGGAACTGGGCGCGGACGAGAATGGCGCAATCGGCCGCGCTGCCACCGCGCGCCATATGGCTTTCGATGCGGTCGCCGACCAGCCGCGCCTCCTCCGGCCCGTCCCAGACGCCGACGACCTCGACCTTTTCGCCCTCGTCGGCGGCGGTCCACAATGTCTTGCCGAGGCGGCCGCCATTATGGGCGATGACGCCCGACGCGGCGGCGAGGATATGTCCGGTGGAGCGGTAATTCTGCTCCAGCTTGATGACCGTCGCGCCCGGAAAATCCTGTTCGAACCGCAGGATATTGGCGACTTCCGCGCCGCGCCATGAATAGATGGACTGGTCGTCGTCGCCGACCACGCAGATATTCTTGCGCGCCTGGGCGAGCAGGCGCAGCCAGAGATATTGGGCGGTGTTGGTGTCCTGATATTCGTCGACCAGCATATAGCGGAAGCGCTGCTGATACTGCTCCAGCACGTCGTGATGGTTGCGGAAAATGGTCAGGCAATGCAGCAGCAGGTCGCCGAAATCGGCGGCGTTGAGCGTGGCGAGGCGCTGCTGATAGGCGGCATAGAGCGCGCGGCCGCGACCGTCGGCATAGCCGTGGCTTTCATCGTCGCCGACCTGGTCCGGCGTCCATCCGCGATTTTTCCAGCGGTCGATCAACCCGGCGAGGCTGCGGGCGGGCCAGCGCTTCTCGTCGAGATTGGCGGCGAGGATGAGCTGCTTGAGCAGGCGGAGCTGGTCGTCGGTGTCGAGGATGGTGAAGTTCTGCTGAAGCCCGACCAGTTCGGCGTGGCGGCGGAGCATGCGGGCGCCGATCGCATGGAAGGTGCCGAGCCAGGGCATGCCCTCCACCGCTTCGCCGACGATCGCGCCGATCCGCTCGCGCATCTCGCGCGCTGCCTTGTTGGTGAAGGTGACGGCGAGGATCTCGCTCGGCCAGGCGCGGCGGGTGGCGATGAGGTGGGCGAGGCGCGCGGTCAGCGCCGCCGTCTTGCCCGTTCCGGCGCCGGCCAGCATCAGCACCGGCCCCTCGGTGGTCAGCACCGCCTCGCGCTGCGGCGGGTTGAGTCCCGCCAGATAGGGCGGCTCGGCGGAGGGGGCGACAGTCTCGATCACGGGTGAACAGTTAGGGAACAGACGGCGGCGGGGCAAGAGCCGTGATTGGGCCTTGCGCTGTTTTTACCCGGATAATATATGGCCGTGTCACAGGCTCGCCGGCAGGCGACGAGTCCATTCAGGACGATCCGATGACCTACACTGCCTTCTCCGGTGAAGACGTTCTCGCAAGCGGTTCGGCGCCGCAGATCGCGCGGGCGATCGCGCAGCTGCCCGCCGCTGCACGCGGTCCCGACCTGCTGGTGTTCGACAATGAAACCGGGCGGCAGACCGACATTGATCTGCGCCTCGCCGCGGCGAACGACAGCGAAGCGCCAAGGGGGCCGGGGCGGCCGCGCCTCGGTGTGGTGTCGCGCGAAGTGACCCTGCTGCCGCGTCATTGGGACTGGCTGGCCTCCCGCCCGGAAGGCGCGTCGGCGGCGCTCCGTCGCCTCGTCGATGAAGCGCGCAAGGTCGATGACGGGCGCATCGGGCAGGAGGCGGCCTATGCCTTCCTTACGGCGATTGCCGGCAACCGGCCCGCCTATGAGGAAGCGATCCGCGCCCTGTTCGCCGGTGACCGGGCGGGGCTGGAGCGGCATATGGCGGCATGGCCGGCGGCGATCCGCGACTATGCGCTCATGCTCGCCTATGGACGGCCGGGCGACTGAGCGTCCGGGCGCAGCAGGGTGAGCCGGGCCTTGCCATGGCTGCGCTCGGCCGCGACGGTAAAACCGATCGGCGGGCCGCCTTCATCCGGGCCGGTCTCCAGGCTGACCCACGCGCCGGGCGCGATCCAGCCGAGCGCGGACAGGCGGGCCAGGGCCTTCGCCCCCGCCCCGCTGCCATAGGGTGGGTCGAGCAGCAGCAGGTCGTGCGGTCGCCCCGGCGCGAGGGTTTCGACATTCTGCGCCAGCACCGTCGCGCGCTCGCCCGCGCCCAGCCGCGCGATATTCGCCTTGAGCGCTTTCAGGGCGCCGGGATCGCGTTCGACGAAGGTGCAATGGGCCGCGCCGCGCGACAAGGCCTCGAGGCCGAGCGCCCCGGATCCCGCGAACAAGTCGGCGACGGCAAGTTCGGCAAAACCGCCCAACCGGCTGGCGAGCATGGAGAACAGGGCTTCGCGCGCCCGCGCGTTGGTGGGGCGGGTCGACAGGCCCGGCGGCGCCTCCAGCGGCCGTCCGCGCCAGTCGCCGGCGATGATCTTCACGCCGGCAGGCCCTTGCGCAGCGCCGCGACTTCCATCGTCGGCACTTCATAAAGGCCGGCGGGGGGGAGGTCGCCGAGCAGCACAGGCCCGTAGGCGATGCGGATCAGGCGGGACACCTGAAGCCCCAGATGTTCCAGCACCCGCCGGACCTCGCGGTTCTTGCCCTCGGTCAGCTTGAGTTCCAGCCAGGCGTTGCGTCCCGTGCGGCGCTCCATATTCGCGTCGATCGGGCCATAGCGGATGCCGTCGATCTCGATGCCGTCCATCAGCCCTTCGAGCGCCTGCTGGCTGACCTCGCCGAACACGCGGGCGCGATAGACGCGCGGCACGCCGCTGCTCGGCAGCTCCAGACTGCGCTTGAGCGCGCCGTCGGTGGTCAGGAGAAGCAGCCCCTCGGTGTTCATGTCGAGCCGGCCGACCGGCATGACGCGCGGCAGGTCGCGCGGTAGCTTGTCATAGATTGTCGGCCGTCCGCGTGGGTCGCTGGCGGTGGTCAGCACGCCGGGCGGCTTGTGGAAGGCGAAGACCCGCGCGCTGCCCGGCGGTCGCACCGGTTTGCCGTCGACGGTGACGCCCCTGAGGTCGGTGAGCAGGGTCGCCGGCGTTTCGACCGCATTGCCGTCGATCGCGATCCGCCCGTCGGCGATCATCCGCTCGATCTCGCGACGCGAGGCGACGCCGGCCCGCGCCAGCAATTTCGCGATTCGCTGCGGTTCGCGTTCCGGTCGGGAGCGGGGAGGCTTGTTCATGCCCATGCCATTGGAGCCGCCATGGCCCGCGCGCAAGGAGAAAACCGGGTGTTGCGGCCCCGCCGACGATCGTTTACCGACGCCGGCGCGCCCCTGTGGTGGAATTGGTAGACGCGCTCGACTCAAAATCGAGTTCCGCAAGGAGTGTCGGTTCGAGTCCGACCGGGGGCACCACCGCAGCCTTTATATCCGGAGCGGATCGTGGCGCGGGCGATCAGCCGCGTTTGGCGAACTTCTCGAAACTCTCGATCGCCTCGGGCGTCCGGGTGGCGTCCATGAACAGGCGGTTGGCGCGCTCGTCCGAAGCGGCATCGGGGACATGATCGGCGAAATAGCGCTTCACTGCGACGCTTTGCCGGCGGGGCAGGGCGGCAAGCTGCTTGGCGACCTCCAGGGCCTTCGCCCCGACATCGCCCTCCACCAGGATGTCCGCCAGCCCGATGCGCACCGCCTCGCGGCCGTCCAGCGTGTCGATGCCCCAGGACAGGCGCCGGGCGGTGGGGGCGCCGACGCGCGCGATCACCGATCCCAGGCCCCAGGCGGGGAAAAGCCCGATCGGCACTTCCGGCAGGCTCCAGCGCGCGTCGGGTTCGGTGACGACGATGTCGCAGGAGGTAGCCAGGGTCAGGCCGCCGCCGATCGCGAAACCGTGCGCCGCCGCGACGACCGGCTTCGGGCAGAGGCCGAGCATGCGCGCGACCTCGCCGGAGGCCGCCTCGAACCCCGCCTTTTCATCGGCGTTCATGGCGGCAAGGCCGGCCAGGTCGCTGCCGGCGCAAAAGCCCCGGCCAGCGCCGGTCAGCAGGATCGCGCCCACCGCATCGTCCCGGCCCGCGCTATCGACGGCCTCGATCAGCGCATCGACGAGCGCGGCCGACATGGCGTTGCGCTGCGCCGGCCGGTCGAGCGTCAGCACCAGCAGGTCATCCTGTTTCGATGCGGAAATCATGGTCCTGTCCCGTTTGTGAGCCTTGCCGGCCCGCCTAGCCGATTTTCGCCCTCATCGAAAATGGTGAGGCATGACAGGCTTTCGAAACCTTTCCGCTGCATCACAAGTCCGGCTTGATTGCGCCATATTCGGATTGCAATGCGGGCCATCCTTTCTGGGAACGACCATGGATCGTCAGCAATCTGCCGCCGAAGAGCCGACCCGTATTGTCATCGAGCATCCCGAGGCGTTGCGCCGCGACCGGCTGCTGTCTTCGCTCAACCTGCTGATCGGCGCCGGCCTGCTGCTCGCGCTGCCCTTCGCGTTGAAGGCGGGCGCGGTGTTCTTCCTGCCGGTGACCGCCGCCATGGTGGTGGCGATCGTGCTGGTGCCGGTGCTCGAATGGCTGGAGCGGCATCGCGTGCCGTCGGCCGCCGCGGCCTTTCTGTGCGTCGTCATGTTCCTGACGATCGCCAACGTCACGCTGGCGGCGATCATCGTGCCGGCCACCAACTGGCTGACGCTCCTGCCGCAGAGAATCGGGCAGATCCGCGCGACGCTGGAACCCGTGCTCAATGCCTATGCGTCGTTGCAGCGCTTCGCCGAGCAGGTGACGAGCGCGCTGGGCCGCCACGGCGCGTCCCCGCCGCCGGCGCAGGGCATGGCGAGCACCAGCGCCGGGCCGGGCACTCTGGTCGACTTCCTCGCCATGGCGGCGCCGGCGGCGATCCTCCAGATGCTGTTCGGCCTGCTGCTCGTCTATTTCTTCCTCGCCACCTACACGCGCGTGCGTGAGGAGAGCATTCGCCGGCGCAGCAGCTTCGACGGCTCGCTGAAGCTGGCGCGGATGATTCGCGAGGTGGTCGATTCGACCGCCGCCTATATCGGCACGGTCACGTTCATCAATCTGGCGATGGGCGCGCTGGTCGCGCTGGTGGTGTGGGCGCTCGGCATGCCGACGCCGCTGATGTGGGGCGGGCTTGCGGCGCTGTTCAATTTCATCCCCTATCTCGGCCCGACGGTGACCACCGTCCTGTTGGCGTTCGGCGGCCTCCTCGCCTTTGACGACATGTGGAGCGCGATGCTGCCGGCCGTCGCCTATCTCGCCATCCACGCGCTCGAGGCCAATGTCCTGACGCCGACATTGGTCGGACGGCGGCTGACCATCAACCCGCTGCTGATCCTGCTGGCGCTCAGCTTCTGGGGCTGGGTGTGGGGCACGACGGGGGCGCTGCTGTCGGTGCCTTTGCTGATCATGGCCAAGGTCGTGCTGGAGAGCGCGGGCAAGCCGGACATCGCCGGATTCCTCTTTGAGCACGGCACTTTGGGCGGCGGGCATGAAGAAGATACGCATGAGGCGCTTGACACCCGCCCGACCGCCTTCTAGGTGCGCGGGCCTGCCATGCAGATGCGGGTGTAGCTCAGTTGGTTAGAGCGCCGGCCTGTCACGCCGGAGGTCGCGGGTTCAAGTCCCGTCACTCGCGCCATTGCACGCATGGCCTCACGCAAATCGCGGAATGATCGCGGAAGCGGACGATCAAGTCCGCCCGCTTCAAGCGAGAGCGGCCCCGGTCAGCTCCCCTTGGCTCGCCCGAGCTTCCACATCCGTTCGTCCTGAGCCTGTCGAAGGACGACTGCACTGATCCGATCATCCGTTCGGCGCGGGTTCGAATCTCGCGCTGTCGTCCTTCGACAGGCTCAGGACGAACGGGCGTTGGGGATCATCGGGCAAGGGCTGAAGCCGGTGCGGACTGAATGCCGGTCCCGCCTAGCGCGCCCGCTCGTCGAACCAGTTCATCTCCCGCGCGATCGAATCCTCGACCAGCAATTCCCACAGCGCCGCGACTGTGTCCGCCGGCACGCCGAGCTTTTCGGCATGGGCGACGGCATTGGCGATCACCTCCGCCTTGCGGGGTTCGTCGCGCACCGCGTCGCGGCTCTGCTTGATGCGGGCGGCGGCGCGCATATAGCCATAGCGGCGGGCGAGCAGCGCCACGATCTCCGCGTCCACGGCGTCGACGCCGGCGCGTACCTCCGGCATTGAATGACAGGCTTCGGCGGGCAGGGGCCTTGCGTCCGACGTCATGACGGCAGCTTCCAGCGGCCGGTTTCCATCCACAGCAGCAGCGGACGCAGCGGCAGGATCCAGACGATGCCGAGCACCAGATAGACGGGCGCCTGCAGCAACGCCGGCCAGTCGGCGATCAACGGCGAGGCGGCGGCGACGCCCAGCGCGTAGATGGCGAGGCCGACGATGAGGCCGATGACCCCCGCGGGCTTGCGCCAGGTCGGTTTCACTTCGGGGTGCAAATCCATTCCTGTTCAGTCGCGATGGCGTGGAGCGGCAGGTCCCACGCTTCCGTCGGCAGTCCATCCACTTCCTGCACCGCCCAGGCAAGCCCTATCCGCAGCGCGTCGGGATGGGCAGCGAAGGCGCGGTCATAAAATGCCGCGCCCTGACCCAGCCGCGCGAGCGTGCGATCGAAGGCGACCAGCGGCGTCAGGATGAGGTCGGGAGCGACCTCCGGCGCGTCCGCCAATGGCTGGCGGATGCCGAGCGGCCCGGCCTCCAGCGGTTCGCCGGGTTGCCAGCGCAGGAAGCGCATCGGCTTCTTCGCATCGTCGAGACAGGGCAGGGCGATTGTCCGCCCCTGCCGGGCCGCCGCTCGCAGGATTGGAGAGGGGTCGATCTCGCCGCCCATGGCGACATAGCCGGCAATGGCGCGCGCGAGGCCAAGGCGGTCAAGCACCCGCGCGGCGGCCGCATCGGTCAGCGCCGCGCGCTCCTGATCGGACAGGCTGGCGACGAAGGCGGCGCGGCGGGCACGCGCGGCCTTGCGCAACGACTGCTTCACGGCTCGGGGAGAGTTGGCGGCCCCGCCATGGTCGTTTGCCCGAATATCCTCTGACGCCGATAACGTCAGGTGGGCGCCGTGTAAGTCAGACCTGGATCTGCTCAGGGACAGCTCCCTTGGATGTCGAATAGACTCAGGGATAATTCACAAAGGCTCGTGCCGGGCAGAAACCGCCACCCGCCAATCTAGGAGATCAGCGTGTGCCGCTCAAGGGCGGCGCAGAGATTTTCGACGCGGCGCGCCATATCCTCAAGGTGGCGGTCGACCTCGCTGCTATCCGGCGCTGGCGCCGCGGCGCGGTTTTCGATCAATTCGTCGGCCAATAGCAGCGCCGCGGTGAACAGCAGGCGAGGCTCGGTCATCACGCCGAGCGCCTGCGTCGCCTCGCTGCATTTGCGGTCGACGAGCGCGGCGAGGCGGACGAGATTCTCCTCCTCGCCGTCGCGGCACGAGACATTATAGATGCGCCCCGCGACGCGCAGGTCGATTTGCGCCATCAGTCGGCCTCCCGATCCCGTTCGAGCAGCCGATCGACCTCGGCCAGCGCAACCTCGGCGCGCGAACGCAGCAGGGCGTGGTTGGCCTTCAGCGCCTTATAGTCCTCGCGCAGCCGCAGATTGTCGGCGCTGGTCGATGTCGTCGACAGCCGCTCGACCAGCGTTTCGAGCCGATCGACGGCGTTTCCAAGGCGAAGAAGTGCCGCGTTGGGGGCCACTTGGCGCCTGCTCCTTGCTCAGCGTGTGAATAAAGGCGGCATCGTACGCCAAACTGGTGCCGCGTCAACGCGGGGCGCGGTGGAGCGGTTGACGAGTGCGACACCGCTGGCCAATGTCCGCGCGCCGTGAGGCGCCCGAGTCGGCCTTGGCCGGCAACATCCCACTTCGCTTACCAAGGTGACAAAGAATGACGGTTGCGCCCAAGGATCTGGCGAACGCTATCCGCGCACTTTCCATGGATGCAGTCGAAGCCGCCAATAGCGGCCATCCCGGCATGCCGATGGGCATGGCCGATGTCGCGGCGACCCTGTTCACCCGCTATATCAAGTTCGATCCGGCGCGCCCCGACTGGGCCGATCGCGACCGCTTCGTGCTGTCCGCCGGCCATGGCTCGATGCTGATCTATTCGGCGCTGCACCTCGCCGGCTATGCGCGCCCGACCATCGAGGATATCCGCAACTTCCGCCAGCTCGGCAGCCCCTGCGCCGGCCATCCTGAGAATTTCGAGCTGCCGGGCGTCGAAGTGACGACCGGGCCGCTGGGGCAGGGCGTCGCCATGGCGGTCGGCCTCGCCACCGCCGAGCGCCACCTCAACGCCGTGTTCGGCGAGGAACTGGTCGACCATCGCACCTGGGTGATCGCCGGCGACGGCTGCATGATGGAGGGCATCAACCATGAGGCGGTCGGGCTTGCCGGGCACCTCAAGCTCGGCCGCCTGATCGTGCTGTGGGACGATAACCGCATCACCATCGACGGTGCGGTCGACCTGTCGTCGAGCGAGGACGTGCTCAAGCGCCACGACGCGGCCGGCTGGCACACCATCGCCTGCGACGGCCATGACGAGGCCGACATCGCGCGCGCGATCGACGCCGCCATCGCCGATCCGCGCCCCTCGCTGATCGCCTGCCGCACCGTCATCGGCTATGGCGCGCCTACCAAGGCCGGCACCTCCTCCACCCACGGCTCGCCGCTTGGGGCCAGCGAGATCGCGGGCGCGCGCGAGAAGCTGGGCTGGAGCGCCGCGCCGTTCGAGGTGCCCGAAGCCATCGCCGCCGAATGGGCCAAGGCCGGCCAGCGCGGTCGCGAAATCGCCGATGCGTGGGATGCCCGGCTTGCCGCTCACCCCGAGCGCACCGAGTTCGAGCGCCGCATGCGGGGCGAACTGCCCGCCGACGACGGCATCAAGGCGCATATCCAGTCGCTGCTCGCCAGCCCGCAGAAGGTCGCGACCCGCAAGGCGTCCGAACTGGCGCTCGGCGCGATCAACGCGGCGGTGCCGGAGATGATCGGCGGCTCGGCCGACCTCACGGGCTCCAACAACACGAAGACCAAGGGCCAGCGCGTGCTGACCGCCGACGATTATGCCGGCACCTACATCAATTACGGCATCCGCGAGTTCGGCATGGCGGCGGCGATGAACGGCCTTGCCCTGCACGGCGGCGTCATTCCCTATGGCGGCACCTTCCTGGTCTTCTCCGACTATGCCCGCCCGGCGATCCGCCTGTCGGCGCTCCAGCAGGCGCGCGTCGTCTATGTGATGACGCATGACTCGATCGGCCTCGGCGAGGACGGCCCGACCCACCAGCCGGTCGAGCATGTCATGAGCCTGCGCGTCATGCCCAACCTTGCTGTCTTCCGGCCCGCCGACGCGGTCGAGACGGCGGAGTGCTGGTCGCTGGCGCTGGCCAACAGCGGTGGGCCGTCATTGCTCGCACTGTCTCGGCAGAACCTGCCGCAACTGCGTGATTCGGCTGCGGAAAATCTTTCCGCCAAGGGCGCCTATCGCCTGCGCGCGGCAAAGGCGGCGCGGCGCGTCGTGCTGATCGGCACCGGCTCCGAACTCGCCATCGCGCGCGACGTCGCGGACCTGCTGGAAGCCAGGGGCATCGGCGCGGACGTGGTGTCGATGCCGTGCTGGTTGCTGTTCGACGCCCAGCCCCAATCCTATCAGGACGACATCCTGCCCGACGTGCCGGCCAGCGAGGTGCTGCGCGTCTCGATCGAGGCCGGAACGACGATGGGCTGGGAACGCTATACGACGACACGCGGCCTGCGCTTCGGCGTTGATCGCTTCGGTGCTTCCGCTCCGGCGGAGAAGCTCTATGAACATTTCGGCCTGACCCCCGACGCGATCGCGGACCGGGTTCTGGCGCATCTCGACTGAAGGAGTTTTTGACATGGCGGTGAAGGTAGCGATCAACGGTTTCGGTCGTATCGGGCGTCTGGTCGCGCGCGCGATCCTGGCGCGCCCCGACAGCGGGCTCGAACTGGTGGCGATCAACGACCTCGCCGACGCCAAGTCGAACGCGCTGCTGTTCAAGCGCGACAGCGTCCACGGCGCCTATCCGGGCGAGGTCAAGGCCGACGGCAACGATCTCATCATCGACGGCAAGCGCATCCATGTGACCGCCGAGCGCGATCCCGCCAACCTGCCGCACGCCGCCAACGGCATCGACATCGCGCTGGAATGCACCGGCTTCTTCGCGGACGCCGAGAGCGCCGGCAAGCATCTGAAGGCGGGCGCCAAGCGCGTGCTGATCTCGGCCCCGGCCAAGGGCGTCGACCTCACCGTCGTCTATGGCGTCAATGACGACAAGATCACCGCCGATCACAAGATCGTGTCGAACGCATCCTGCACAACCAACTGCCTGGCGCCGGTCGCCAAGGTGCTGCACGAGGCGATCGGCATCGAGCGCGGCCTGATGACCACGGTGCACGCCTATACCAACGACCAGAAGATCCTCGACCAGATCCACCCCGACATGCGCCGCGCCCGCGCTGCCGCCATGTCGATCATCCCGACCACCACCGGCGCTGCGCGCGCCGTGGCCGAGGTGCTGCCGGAGCTGAAGGGCAAGCTGGACGGTTCCGCGATCCGCGTTCCGACGCCCAATGTCAGCCTCGTCGACCTGACCTTCACGCCGAAGCGCGACACCAGCGTCGAGGAGGTCAACAAGGCGCTCAAGGCCGCGTCGGAAGGCGCGCTCAAGGGCATTTTGGCGT
>CAZACH010000011.1:0-18195 GCA_964483275.1 uncultured Sphingomonadaceae bacterium
CCGTCTATTGCCACGGTCTGGTCCGCGACGCGCAGGGCCAGAAGATGTCGAAGTCCAAGGGCAACACGGTCGACCCGCTCGACCTCATCGGCCGTTTCGGCGCCGATGCGCTGCGCTTCACGCTGGCGGCGATGGAAAGCCAGGGCCGCGACATCAAGCTGAGCGAAAGCCGGGTCGAGGGCTATCGCAACTTCGCGACCAAGCTGTGGAACGCCGCGCGCTTCGCGCAAGCCAACGGCATTGTCGCCAGCGCGCATATCGAGCCGCCGGTGACGACCCTGCCGGTCAATGCCTGGATCGTCGGCGAGACGGTGCGGACCGTGCAGGCGCTGGACCTCGCGCTCGCCAATTACCGCTTCGACGAGGCGGCGAACAGCATCTACCAGTTCACCTGGGCGAGCTTCTGCGACTGGTATCTGGAACTCATCAAGCCGGTGCTGCAACCGGGCGAGGGGCAGGTTGCCGAGGGCGCGGACGAGACGCGGGCGGTCGCCGGCTGGGTGCTCGACCAGATATTGGTGATGCTCCACCCGTTCATGCCGTTCATCACCGAGGAATTGTGGCATGCGATGGGCGAGCGGCCCTATGACCTGATCCTCGCCAAATGGCCGATGCCGGACGCGCGGGCGCTCGACCCGGAGGCGGGGCCAGAGATCGACTGGCTGATCCGGCTGGTGTCGGGCATTCGTGGTGCGCGGGCGGAACTCAATGTGCCGCCGGGCGCGCGGCTGGCGCTGCATGTCCGCGATGCGTCGGCGGTGACGCTTGAGCGGTTGCGGCGGCAGCAGGCGGCGCTGTCGCGTCTCGCGCGGATCGACACGATCAGCGCGGATGCGGTGTCCGGCGGCGCGGCGCAGCTTGTCGTGGACGAGGCGACCTTCGTGCTGCCGCTGGAAGGCATCATCGACCTTGCCGCCGAGCGGGCGCGGCTGGAGAAGGCGATCGCTTCTTCGGTCAAGGAGCGAGATGCGTTGGCCAAGCGGCTGGAAAACCCCGCCTTCGTGGAGAAGGCCAAGCCCGAGGCGGTGGCCAAGGCGCGCGAAGATCATGCCGAGAAGGCGAGCGAGGCGGAACGGCTGACGGCGGCATTGGGGCGGTTGGGGTAGATAGGGGGCGTCAACCCCGCCTCCGTTCGTCAACCCCTACCTCCGTTCGTCCTGAGCCTGTCGAAGGACGGCAGCGCAGGTCTTGTCACCCGCGCGAGTCGGTCCAGTCTCGAAATTCCGTGCTGCCGTCCTTCGACAGGCTCAGGACGAACGGAGGTTTGTGCAGGAGAGGCGGTAGCAGGCGAGGTTTGTCCGCGTCGCTACCCCGGCGCCGCCACCTCGATCACCCCCGTCGCCACCCGTGCCATCACCGGCGTGCGGGCCAGCACCTCCCCGTCGATCGAGATCGGCAGTGGTGGCTCCGTGACCACCCGCAGCGATTTCCCTCGAAACTCCCGCAGTTCCACCTTGCGGCTGCGGAAGCGCAGGACGCTCTTGAACCAGCTCCACGCCAGCGTGCTGCGATTGCGCCCGACCACCGCCTGAACCACGATCTCGCCGGTATCGACATCGGCCGATTCCACCAGTTCCGCGCCGCCATGATAGGGGCCGTTGGCGATCCGCACCTCCAGCGCGTCCAGTGTCTGCGCATCCGGGCCTTCGCCGACCGTCAGACGGAAGGGGCGGAAGCGCGTCATCTGCCAGGCCACCCACAGCAGATAGCCGGCGCGGCCGAGATATTTCTTGAGGTTGTGCGGCACCGTCTCGGCGACCAGCGGGGAGATGCCGATGGCGGCGCAGTTGGCGAAATAATCGCCGTCGATCATGCCGAGGTCGACGCGCCGGCGCTGGCCGGTGGCGATCACCTGCACCGCGCCTTCGAGGTCGAGCGGGATGCCCATGGTGCGGGCGAAGCTGTTGGCGGTGCCGAGCGGCAGCAGGGCGAACACCGTGTCATGCCCGACGAAATAGTCGACGGAGGAGGACAGGGTGCCGTCGCCGCCGCCCACCACCACCATCGGCGCGGCCGATTCCACCGCTTCGCGGATGCGGGGGCCGAGATCCCGGGGGTCGCGCACCGGATGGGCGGCGATCAGCTCCACGCCCGCATCGCGCAGCAGCGACCATGCGCGCCGGAACAGCCTGCGTCCCTTGCGGGAGCGGGCGTTGACGATCAGCACGGCTGAGCGGGGAAGGGTGGTGGTCACTCAGGGGATGAACGCACGAAGCAGGGGTTGGACGCAAGGGGTTTGACGCCGCTCGCGCGGACGGCCTAATGCCTTGGGCATGTCAGGAGGAGCCGCCCGATGAAAACCCGTGCCGCGATCGCCGTCGCGCCCAACAAACCGCTCGAAATCCACGAGGTCGACCTCGACGGTCCGCGCGCCGGCGAGGTGCTGGTGGAGATCATGGCGACCGGCATCTGCCACACCGATGCCTACACGCTGGAAGGGAAGGATTCGGAAGGCATCTTCCCGTCGATCCTCGGCCATGAAGGCGCCGGCATCGTGCGCGAGGTCGGGGCGGGCGTCACCTCGGTGAAGCCGGGCGATCATGTGATTCCGCTCTACACGCCGGAATGCCGGCAGTGTAAAACCTGCCTCAGCCAGAAATCCAACCTCTGCACCTCGATCCGCTCGACGCAGGGCCAAGGCCTGATGCCGGACGGCACCAGCCGCTTCCGGCTGGGCAGCGAGACACTCTACCACTATATGGGCTGCTCGACCTTCTCCAACTTCACGGTGATGCCGGAGATCGCGGTGGCGAAGGTTCGCGAGGACGCGCCGTTCGACAAGATCTGCTACATCGGCTGCGGCGTCACCACCGGCATCGGCGCGGTCATCTATACGGCTGGCGTCGAACCGGGCAGCAATGTCGTGGTGTTCGGGCTGGGCGGCATCGGCCTCAACGTCATCCAGGGCGCCCGCATGGTCGGCGCCGACCGCATCATCGGCGTCGACATCAACCCCGCCAAGCGCGCCATGGCCGAGAAGTTCGGCATGACCCACTTCATCAACCCGAAGGAGGTCGGCAACGACAAGGTCGTGCAGGCCATCGTCGACGCGACCGACGGCGGCGCCGACTACAGCTTCGACTGCACCGGCAACGTTCATGTGATGCGGCAGGCGCTGGAATGCTGCCATCGCGGCTGGGGCCAGTCGATCATCATCGGCGTCGCCGAGGCCGGGCAGGAGATCGCGACGCGGCCGTTCCAGCTCGTCACCGGGCGGGTGTGGAAAGGTTCGGCTTTCGGCGGCGCGCGCGGCCGGACCGACGTGCCGAAGATCGTCGACTGGTATATGGAGGGCAAGATCAACATCGACGATCTGATCACGCACACCATGCCGCTCGACCGGATCAACGAGGGCTTCGACCTGATGCATGAGGGCAAGTCGATCCGTTCGGTCGTGCTTTACTAAGGGAGAGAAAGATCATGGGTTTCTCCCATGTTTGCGTCGGTTCCAACGACCTTGAGCGTTCGCGGACCTTTTATGACGCCGCGCTCGCGCCGCTCGGCATCAAGCGGACCACGGACATGGAAAATCGTTTCCTGTACGAAGGCGACGGCCTGCGCCTGATCGTCACCAAGCCGATCGACGGCGAAGCGGCGACCTTTGCCAATGGCGGCACGATCGGCTTCCCGGCGGCGGACAATGCGGCGGTCGACGCCTTCCATGGCAGCGGCCTGTCCAATGGCGGAAGCTGTGCCGGCGCGCCGGGGCCGCGCCCGCAGGTGCCGGGGGCCTATGGCGCCTATCTGCGCGATCCGGACGGTAACAAGATCTGTGCCTTCGCGTGGAACGCCTGAGCGCATGACAGGGGCGGCGCGCGCGTGATCGAGACGGTTTCAACGGCCCGCAGCCATGGCGGTGTGCAGGGCGTCTACCGCCATGCCTCCAGCGAAACGGGCACGGAGATGAGCTTCTCCGTGTTCGTTCCGCCGCAGGCGCTGGATGGCGCGCCGTGTCCGGTGATCTGGTATCTGTCCGGCCTCACCTGCACCCACGCCAATGTCACCGAGAAGGGCGAGTATCGTCGTGCCTGCGCGGAGCTGGGCCTGATCTTCGTGGCGCCCGACACCTCGCCGCGGGGTGCCGATGTGCCGGACGATGCCGAGGGCGCCTATGATTTCGGGCTGGGCGCGGGCTTCTATGTCGATGCCACGCAGGCGCCATGGTCCGCCAATTACCGCATGTTCAGCTATGTGACGCGCGAGCTGCCCGAACTGGTCGCCGCCGGGTTTCCGGCCGACATGGACCGGCAGGGCATCATGGGCCATTCGATGGGCGGCCATGGCGCGCTGACGATCGCGCTCAGGCAGCCGGAGCGGTTTCGCGGTGTGTCGGCCTTTGCGCCGATCGCCTCCCCGATGCGTTGTCCGTGGGGCGAAAAGGCGCTGGGTGGCTATCTGGGCGAGGATCGCGCCGCCTGGCGCGCCCATGACGCCACCGCGCTGATCGCGGACGGCGCGCGCCTGCCGGCGATATTGGTCGACCAGGGCGATGCCGACACGTTCCTGGAATCCCAGTTGAAGCCGGAACTGCTGGCGGCGGCCTGCGCGCAGACGGGCATCGACCTGACGCTGCGGATGCAGCCGGGATACGACCACAGCTATTATTTCATCTCCACTTTCATGGAAGACCATCTGCGCTGGCACGCCGGGCGTCTGGCGGGTTGAGCGCGGCATGACCACGCATGTTTTCGGCGTGACCCGTTCCATCCTCGGCCAGCCATGGCGCTGGCGAGGCGGGGCGGGGGACATGACGGACCTTGCCACCGGCCTGTTCCTGGCGCGTGGCTGTCCCCCGGTCGACCTCGACCGGCACCGCAGTCCCACGATCCGCGCCTGGATGCCGGACCCGTCGATCTTCCGCGACATGGACCGCGGCGCGGCGCGGCTCGCTGATGCTGTCGAGGCGGGTGAAAAGATCACGATCTTCGGTGATTACGATGTCGACGGCGCAACCTCGGCGGCATTGCTGGTACGGGTGCTCAGGATGCTCGGCGTCGATCCCGGGGTCTATATCCCCGACCGGCTGATGGAGGGCTATGGGCCGTCCGGGGAGGCGCTGGTCCGCCTCGGCAATGAAGGCACGCGGCTGATCGTCACGGTCGATTGCGGCGCGCAGGCCTTTGCCGCGCTGGAGGCGGCACGCGCGGCCGGGGTCGATGTCATCGTGTGCGATCATCATGCCTGCTCGACCGCCCTGCCGCCAGCGCTGGCGCTGGTCAATCCCAACCGGCTGGACGAGGATGAGGGCGCCGCGCATCGCCATCTCGCGGCGGTCGGCGTCGCCTTCCTGCTGGCGGCGGCGCTGATCCGCGAATTGCGGCGGCGCGGGCGTTTCGCGGCAGGCGGCGAGCCGAAGCTGCTCGACCTGCTCGACATCGTGGCGCTCGGCACGGTGGCGGACGTGGTGCCGCTGCGGGGCCTCAACCGCGCGCTGGTGACGCAGGGCCTCAAGGTGATGGCGGGACGGCGCAATATCGGGCTGTCGGCGCTCGCCGACGTGGCGCGCCTCAGCCGCGCGCCGACCGCGAGCGACCTCGGCTTCGCGCTCGGCCCGCGCATCAACGCCGGCGGCCGGGTCGGCAAGTCCGACCTCGGCGTCCGCCTGCTGACCACCGAGGATGAGGAGGAAGCGGCGGCGCTGGCGGCTGAACTCGACCGGCTGAACGAGGAGCGGCGGGCGATCGAGGCGGCGGTCAGCACGGGGGCGGAGGCCGCCGCGCTCAGGACCGCCAATGCCAGCGTCGCGGTCGTGGCCGGGGAGGGTTGGCACAGCGGCGTCATCGGCATCGTCGCCGGCCGCCTCAAGGAGAAGCTGGGCAAGCCGGTGATCGTCATCGGCGTCGACGAACAGGGCGTCGGCAAGGGGTCGGGCCGCTCGATCGCCGGCGTCGACCTCGGCGCGGCGGTGATCGCGGCGCGCGATAGCGGGCTGCTGGAGGCGGGCGGCGGCCATGCCATGGCCGCCGGGCTGACGGTGCGAGCGGACAAGCTTGCCCCGCTGGCCGCCTTCCTTGAGGAGCGGCTGGCCGCCGATGTCGCGCGGGCGCGGGAGAATGCCGCCCTGCTGCTCGACTGCGCGCTGGCGCCGGGGGGCGTGTCGATCGACCTCGCCGAGACGCTGGAGACGGCCGGGCCTTACGGCTCGGGCTGGCCGGCGCCCAAGGTCGCGGCGGGTCCGGTCCATGTCGTCAAATGCGACATTGTCGGGCAGGGGCATGTCCGCGCCATCCTGTCGGGACGCGACGGCGCGCGGATCAAGGCGGTGGCGTTCCGGCACGAGGATTCGGCGCTGGGCGGCGCGTTGATGCGCACCAATGGCCGGCCTCTGTTCGTCGCTGGCCGGGTCAAGCGCGACGACTGGGGCGCGCGCCCGGCGGCGGAACTGCATCTGGAGGACGCCGCCTGGGCCGATTAGGCCGGCGGGCGCTCAATCCGCACCGTCATTTCCACGCCCGTTCGTCCTGAGCCTGTCGAAGGACGACCGCGCCAACATGGGGAATCTGCTCTGAGCCTTACCGGGTGGGGATGCTTGAGCGGTCGTCCTTCGACAGGCTCAGGACGAACGGCGTTGGGGGCTTGTTGCGCGAGGCTCTATGGTTGAGCGGCCCCTTCGGGCGCGGGCATCAGCATGTCGCCGCCGAGCGCGCGATAGAGGGTGACGAGATTGTCGGCCCGTTCCTGCCGGGCGATGGCGAGCGCGCGGCGCGCCGCATAATAGGTGCGCTGGGCGTCGAGGCTGACCAGAAACCCGTCAATGCCTTCGCGATAGCGGGCGTCGGCCAGCGTGTAATTGTCCCGCGCCGCTGCTTCGAGATGGCGTTGCGCGTCCAGTTGGCGCTCGATCGTGCCGCGCCGCGCCAGCGCGTCGGCGACTTCGCGAAAGCCGGTCTGGATGGCGCGCTGATATCCGGCGACGGCGGCGTCCTGCTGGGCGCGGGCATAGGCGAGGTTGCCGCGATTGGCGCCGCCGTCGAAGATCGGCAGGCTCGCCGCCGGTCCCGCCGACCAGGCGAAGGCGTCGCCGGTGAACAGCGACGACAGTGCGGTGCTGGCAAAGCCCGCGACGGCGGTGAGGCTGATCGTCGGGAAGAAGGCGGCCCGCGCCGCGCCGATGCGGGCATTGGCGGCGCGCAATTCATGCTCGGCCTGAACGATGTCGGGCCGGCGCAGCAGCACCCGCGAATCGAGGCCGGGGGCAAGCGCCGCGATCAGCCCGTCGACGCTTTCGATGGAGGCGGGCAGGTCGGCATCGGCCAGCGGCGCGCCGACCAGCAGTTCCAGCGCATTGCGGTCCTGCGCGACGGCGGTGGTCAGCGCGGCATGATCGGCTTGGGCCTGGGCGAGCACGGTCTCCGCCTGCCGCAGTTCGGACCGGGGCGCGACGCCGCCGTCCAGCCGGGCGCGGGTGAGATCGACGCTGCGTTTCGCGCTCGCCTCGGTATCGGTGGCGATGGCGAGCAGGCTGCGGTCCGTGGCGAGGGCGAGATAGGTGCTCGCCACCTCAGCCACCAGGGTCAGCCGCGCCGCCCGCATGCCGGCGTCGGTCGCGAGATAGGTCTGGAAGGCGGCGTTGTTGAGGCTGCGCAGGCGGCCGAACAGGTCGATCTCGAACGCGGTCAGGCCGATCTGGGCGTCGTAGCGCGTGCTGGCCCCGCCGCCTCCGCTTCCGCCGCCATTGCCGGTGGTGCGCGCATCGCCCTGATCGCTGCGCGTGACGCCGCCGCTGGCGTCGATCCCGGGCAATATCCCGGCGCGCTGGACGCGATAGAGGGCACGGGCGGCGGCGACGTTGGCGACCGCGATCCGCAAATCCTGATTATTGGCGAGCGCCCGCGCGATGACCGATTGCAGCCGGGAATCGCGAAATATCTCCTCGCGGCTGATCGTGGGAAGCGCGGCCATGTCGGCGGCATAGGCGTCGCCGGTCGGCCAAGCCGGCGGCACCGCCGGCGCGGGGCGGACATAGCGCGGCTCGAGGCTGCACGCGGCGAGCGCGCTGGCAAGCAACAGCGGGGCGACGTGCCGCTTCATACGGTGATGCCGGCGGTTGTCGGGCGCGGCCGCGACACATAGCGGCGGACGAGCACGAAGAACAACGGCACATAGAAGATGGCGAGCGCGGTCGCGGCGATCATGCCGCCCATCACGGCGGTGCCGATGGCGATGCGGCTCTGCGCGCCCGCGCCGGTGGAGATCGCCAGCGGCAGAACCCCGAAAATGAAGGCAAAGCTGGTCATCAGGATCGGGCGCAGGCGCTGCCGCGCGGCTTCGAGCGCGGCGGTCACCGCGTTGCGCCCGCGTTGCTCGGCCTGTTCGGCGAACTCGACGATGAGGATGGCGTTGCGGGCCGAAACGCCGATGGTGGTGAGCAGTCCGACCTGGAAATAGACATCGTTGGCCAGCCCGCGCAACGCCACCGCGAGCGTCGCGCCGAGCAGGCCGAGCGGAATGACGAGCATCACCGCCAGCGGAACCGACCAGCTTTCATAGAGCGCGGCAAGGCACAGGAAGACGACGAGCAGCGACACCGCATAGAGCAGCGGCGCCTGCCCGCCCGACAATCGCTCCTGATAGGATATGCCGCTCCACGCGATCGACACGCCGGGCTGGTTGCCGGCAAGCTCCTCCATGCGGTCCATCGCCGCGCCGGAGCTTTCGCCCGGCGCCGCCTGACCCTCGATCTCGAAGGCGGGGAGGCCGTTGAAGCGCGCCAGTGCCGTCGGCGCCTGGCCCCAGCGGGTGCTGGCGAAGGCCGAGAAGGGCGCCATCCCGCCATTGGCCGAGCGCACGAACCAGTTGTCGAGGTCTTCGGGGCGGCCGCGATAGGCGGCGTCGCCCTGCACGAACACGCGCTTGACGCGGCCCCGGTCGATGAAGTCGCCGATATAGGACCCGCCCCATGCCGTGGTCAGCGTGCTATCGACATCCGATTGCGACAGCCCGAGCGCGCCGACCTTTTCCTCGTCAATGTCGATCAGCAGCGTCGGGTTGTCGGCCAGCGCGTTCTCGCGGATGGCATCAAGGGCGGAATCCTGACGCGCCGCCTGGATCAGCGCGTCGCGGCGCTTGGCGAACTCGTCCCGCGTCAGGCCGCCGCTGTTCAGCAATTGCAGGGTGAAGCCGCTGGACTGGCCGAGGCCGCGCACCGGCGGCGGGTTCAAGGCGAAGAACTCGACGTCGCGCAAGGACGCCAGCTGCTGGTTCGCGCGCTGCGTGATCGCCCTGGCGGCGTTTTCCTTGCCCTTGCGCTCGTCCCAGGGCGCCAGCGAGAGGAAGCCGCGTCCGGTATTCTGGCCGGCGCCGGCGGGGCTGACGCCCGTCACCGTATAGAGCGTGCCGACATTGGCGCTTTCCGGCCCGAGGAAATAATCCTCGATCGCCCGCGCCGCCGCCAGCGTGCGCGCCTGCGTCGCGCCGGGCGGGAGTGTGTACTGGATCTGGGCCAGCCCCTGATCCTCGCCGGGCAGGAAGCTGGTCGGCAAGCGCACGAACAGGATGGCGAGCGCCGCCAGCACGACGCCGAACACGACCAGCGGGATCATCGGGCGGGCGATGATGCGCGCCACCGCGTCCCGGTAGCGCCCCGTGGTGCGGACGAACCATGTATTGAAGCGCTCACCGGCGCGCTGGATGGCGCGGCCGCCCGGGTTGCCGGCGGGGCGCTTCTCGTCCGGGCGCTTGAGCAGCGTCGCGGTCAGCGCCGGGGAGAGGGTGAGGGCGACCAGCACCGACAGCGCCATCGACGAGACGATCGTGATGGAGAACTGGCGGTAGATCTCGCCCACCGAGCCGCCGAAAAACGCCATCGGCAGGAAGACGGCGGAAATGACCATGGCGATGGCGATCAGCGCTGTCTGGATCTCCGCCATGGATTTGACGGTGGCGTCGCGCGGCGAGATGCCCGGCTCCTCCTCCATCACCCGCTCGACATTCTCGACCACCACGATGGCGTCGTCGACCAGCAGGCCGATCGACAGCACCAGCCCGAACAGGGTCAGCGTGTTGATGCTGTAGCCGGCGGCCGCGAGGATGCCGAAGGTGCCGAGCATCACCACCGGCACCGCGATGGCGGGAATCAGGGTGGCGCGCCAGTTCTGGAGGAACAGGAACATCACCAGTACGACAAGGATGATCGCCTCGACCAGCGTCTTGGCGACCTCCTTGATCGACAGCGTGATGAAGCGCGTGCTGTCATTGGGATAGGCGTAGCGGAAGCCTTCGGGGAAGGATTCCGCCTGCCGCTCCACCTCCGCGCGGACCAGCCGCGCCGTCCTGAGCGCGTCGGCGCCCGGCGCGAGCTGGAGCGCGATGCCCGCCCCCGGATGGCGGTTGAGCCGGCTTATGGCGTTATAGCTCTCGCTCCCCAGCTCGACATGGGCGACGTCCTGAAGCCGCACCTTCGATCCGTCGGTCTGGGTCTTGACCAGGATCTTGCGGAACTCCTCAACCGTGGTCAGGCGCGAGCGGGCCGTGACCGTCGCGTTGAGCATCTGGCTGTCGGGCGACGGCTGGCCGCCGATCTGCCCGGCCGCGACCTCGGCATTCTGCGCCTGAATGGCCGAGATCACGTCGCGCGGGATGAGCTGGTAGCTGGCGAGGCGGAACGGATCGAGCCAGATCCGCATGGCATATTGCGACCCGAAGACATTGACGTCGCCGACGCCTTCGATGCGGCCGAGCACATCCTGCAGATTGGTGATGAGATAGTCCGAGACGTCGCGGCTGGTGCGGCGGTCCGTCTCGTCATAGATCGACACGACCATCAGGAAGTCGGAGCTGGACTTGGAGACCACCAGCCCCTGCTGCTGAACCTGCTGGGGCAGACGGGGAATGGCCTGCTGCACCTTGTTCTGGACCTGGACCTGCGCGATGTCGGGGTCGATCCCCTTGTCGAAGGTCACCCGCACGCGCACCCGCCCGGCCGCGTCGGAGGTCGCCGAGAAATAGAGCAGGCCGTCAATGCCGGTCAGCTGCTGCTCGATGATCTGGGTGACGCTGGATTCCAGCACCTCCGCCGACGCGCCGGGATAGGTGGCGCGGATATTGACGGTGGGCGGGGCGATGTCCGGATATTGTTCGACCGGCAGCGACAGCAAGCCGCCGAGGCCGGCCAGCATGATGACGATGGAAACAACCCAGGCGAAGACCGGGCGGTCGATGAAGATGCGCGGCAGCATCTCCCGTCAGCGCTGCGTCGCGGCGTCGGACCCCGCCGACGTGGCGTCGCGGCCGGGCGTGCCGGCGGCGACGGGGCGCACCGGCGCGTCGGCGCGGATCCGGCCCAGACCCTCGACGATCACGCGGTCGCCGGGCTTAAGCCCTTCCGTCACCAGCCACTTGTCGCCGACCGTGCGGTCCGCGCGGATCGTCTTCGGCACGGCCTTGTCGTCCGGCCCGATCAGCATCACCGTGGCATTGCCGCGCGGATCGCGCGAGACGCCCTGCTGCGGGACGAGGATCGCGTCGCGCACCGTCGCCTGCGACAGGCCGGCGCGGACGAACATGCCGGGCAGGAGAAGGCCCGAGGGATTGGGGAAGGTGGCGCGCAGCGTCACCGTGCCGGTGCTCTGGTCGACGACCGCTTCGGCGAACTGGAGCCGGCCGGGCAGGGGATAATCGCTGCCGTCCTCCAGCTTCAGGCGCACCGCCGTCGATGACGGCACCGCGCCGCCGCTGGCGAGCGAGCGCCGCAGGGCCAGCAGTTCGGCGCTGGATTGCTGGATGTCGACGAAGATCGGGTCGAGCCGCTGGATGGTCGCGAGCGGTTCGGACTGCCCCGCCGTGACGAGCGCGCCGGTGGTGACCAGCGAGCGGCCGATGCGGCCGCTGATCGGCGCCGGCACGCGGGTGAAGCGCAGGTTGATTTCGGCGGTGTCGAGCTGTGCCCGGCTCTGCGCGACGGCGGCGGCGGCCTGCTTTGCGCTGGCCTCCGCGTCGGTATAGTCCTGCTTGCTGACGGCCTCGATCCTGGCGAGCGGGCGGAAGCGATCGGCGCGCGCCGTGGCGGCGCTGCGGCTGGCTTCGGCATTGGCGAGGTTTGCCCGCGCCTCGGCGGCGGCGGCGCGATAGAGGCTGGCGTCGATCTGGTAGAGCGTCTGGCCGGCCCGGACGAGCGCGCCTTCGGTGAAGGCGCGCGCCTCGATCACGCCGGAAACCTGCGGGCGCACTTCCGACACCTCATAGGCCCGGGTCCGGCCCGCCAGCTCGATCTCCAGCGGCACCGGCTCCGTCTTGACGGTGATGAAGCCGGCCTCGGGCGGCGCCGATGTCGACCCCCCCTCGCTCGAACAGGCCGGGGACAGAAGCACCAGGGGGATAGCCCAAAGCCAGGAGCGCCGGGGAAGCGCGGTCAAGAACGCGGCCTGCATGCGCCTTCGCTATGGGCGGCCGCCAAGCGTGTCAATCGGCCGCAATGCGGCTTATCGCATCCGCCCGATCATGGGATGAATATGGGTTATCGCCCCGGTGCAAACACAGTCGTTGCGATGGCGACTCGGCTTGTGTAGGTCTTGGTTAATCCATGCTGTGTCTGGGGGGGCGTGTGACGGACCAACCAAGTGTTGCGAACAGCGATGCTGAAGCGGTCGTTTCGTCGAAGAATGACGCGCTGCGGACGATTTCTCCGCCCCGGATGCGCCGCCAGCGTTTCGATCTGAGCCAGATCGAAGTGAATTGGGACGCCGCCCGGCAGACCCTGTGGAGCTTCATGACGCCGGAGGGCAAGCCCAATTTCGGCCTCGCCATGCTGCGCGACCTGCGCAACTGGCAGCGCGAGGCGATGCGCGTGTTCGCGCCGGGCGGGGAAGGGCTGAAATATCTGGTTCTCGGCTCCCGCTTTCCCGGCATTTTCAACCTTGGCGGCGATCTCGACTATGTGCTGGAGCAGGTCGCCCGGCGCGATGAGCGGGCGCTGGTCGACTATGGCAATGCCTGCGTCGACATCATCCACCGCAACATGCAGGCGCTGGACCTGCCGATCGTCACGATCGCCTTGATCCAGGGCGATGCGCTGGGCGGCGGGTTCGAGGCGGCGCTGTCGTTCAACGTGCTGGTCGCCGAGCGGGGAAGCCGCCTCGGCTTGCCGGAAACCCTGTTCGGCATGTTCCCGGGCGTCGGCGCGCATTCGATCCTCACGCGGCGCCTCGGCGGCAGCGCGACGGAGCGGCTGATGATCGGCGGCGCGATCTATTCCGCCGAGGAAATGTACGAGATGGGGCTGGTCCACGTTCTCGCGGAGCCGGGCGAGGGCGAGATGGCGGTGGCCGAATATATCCGCCGCAACGCCCGCCACCATAACGGCCATCGCGGCATTTATCGCGCCGCCCGGGAGGTCGATCCGGTGACGATCGAGGAGTTGCAGCGCATCGTCCGCATCTGGGCCGAGACCGCGCTGAACCTGGCCCCCAAGGACGTCAAGATGATGCGGCGCCTCGCCGATGCCCAGGCGCGCGTGCTGGCGGCGAGTTAAAGGCCATCCCGTTCAGGCGGGCCGGCTACGTCAGGCCCGCTTCAGGCCGGGCAGTGAGTGCTGGACGAAGATTTTCGCCTCATCGTCGACGTCGGCGGCGGGGTGCCCGTTGGTGCGCGCGAGCAGGGCGTCGATGGCCGCGACGTCGACCGGCGGGGAGAAATAATAGCCCTGCGCGCTGGTGCAGCCATGTTCATGGATGAAGCGAAGCTGCTGGGCGGTCTCGACACCCTCGGCAACCACCGTGATCGACAGCGATGAGGCAAGGCTGGCCACCGCCTGCACGATGGCGCGCGCCTCGTCGCTGCGGTCGATGTCGCCGATGAAGGCCTTGTCGATCTTCAGCGTGTCGAAGCGATATTTGCAGAGATAGCTGAGCGAGGAATAGCCGGTGCCGAAATCGTCCAGCGACATGCGGACGCCCATGTCCTGAAGCCCGCGAAGCATCGGGACGACATTCGGATTATCCTCGACCAGCACGGATTCGGTCAGCTCAAGCTCCAGCCGGCGTGGCGGCAGCTTGTGGCGAAGCAGCACCTCGTGGATGTGGGATTGCAGCGCCCGGCCGCGCAAAAGCGTGGGGGAGATGTTGACCGAAACCGAAATATCCGCCGGCCAGCCCGCCGCGGTCGCGCAGGCGCGGTCGAGCACCCAATCGGTTATCGCCTCGATCTGGCCGCTCGCCTCCGCGATGGGCACGAAGGTGGCGGGCGGAATTTCGCCCAGTTCGGGGTGGCGCCAGCGCAACAGCGCTTCGCAGCCGGAGATGCGGCCCCGGGCGATGTCGATGATCGGCTGGAAATGGAGCGCCAGCTGATCGCGCTCCAGCGCCTGGCGCAGCTCGGTCTCGATCCGCTTGGTGCGCAGGAGCTGCTCCTCCAGGCGCGGATGGAACATCGCGACGCAATTGCGCCCCTTTGATTTTGCTTCATAGAGCGCCATGTCGGCGTGGCGCAGCAGGTCGTCCGCCGAGACCGAGCCTCCTTCGGCGACGGCGATCCCGATCGAGGCGGACACGTCGACCAGCGTTCCATTCGCATTGATCGGCCTGTTCATCGCCTCCCGGATGCCGTCGCCGATCACGACGGCGGCCTGGGCATTCGGGACCGGCTGGATGACGATGAACTCATCCCCCCCGAACCGCGCGACGATGCCGGACTCGTCCGTCATGCCGGTCAGGCTGTTGGCGACGTCGTTGAGCACCAGATCGCCGACGGCATGGCCCAGCGTGTCGTTGATCTCCTTGAAATGGTCGAGGTCGACCCAGATCAGGCCGACATGCGAGCGCGTCTTGGTGAGCATCCGCTCAAGGCTCTGCTTCAAGGTGGTGCGGTTGGAGATGCCGGTCAGCGGATCGGTCCGCGACAGCTTTTCGTAAACGGCGGCGAGGTCCAGCTTTTCCTGGCGGTCGTGAAATGCCGAAAGAACGGTTTCATAGGTCTTGAGCGTGACGTCGACGACCACCGCCAGAAACAGCAGGTTCGAGACGGCCAGAATGATATTGGCCGGCGACGGCATCATGACCAGCGCCAGGGTGAACGGCAACCCGCAGAGGATGAGCTGGCTGATGGCGATCACCGGACGCCCGGTATTGCGCCCCGCCGCGGCCGCAGCATAGCCGGTCGAGACGGTGGCGGCGAGGAGATGGAGCGTCGGATCGTCGCTGATCAGCAGCGTCAGGAAGGTCAGCAGGCCGAGCAGGCCGGCAAAGGCGCAGGCGCCGGCGTCGTAGAGAAAGCTCCAGGCGCGGTCGAACCGCTGATCCGGCTCCTTGCCGAACATGCCGAAGCTGATGACGCGGACCATGCCGGCGCACAGGATCAGCACGGCGCAGGCGATCAGCCAGGGGTGGCCGTCCCGCCACGCCACGAAGCCCGCCACCGTCGTGCCGATCGTGGCGCCGATCAGCAGGGACAGCCGGGACTGATACAGGCTCTGGAGGAGCGCGTTCTGCACCTCCGTCCGGACGAGGCTTTGTTGCCGGCGGACGAGGAGGACGTCCTTCAGCATGCCGTACCTCCCCTTTCCTCCGAGTTCATCTTCCTACGAATTGACGATTTTCAGCATCGCCCCGCTTCGCCTGAACTCCGGGATACGCGCGTAGCGGCCGACGAATCGCTCCATGCCCCGACTCATCTCGAAACAGGACGAGCCACCCCCCGGAAGTGGCAGCATTAGAACGGTACGGGTCCGAAACGAAATGGAATTGGCGGGGTTGTCTGGCGCAGTCTGCATCCAACTTCAATACGGAGCAAAGTTTAGGAAAGCGTTAAACGGACCCGTTTTGATCGGGTTTTTGGCGGGTTTCGTCCCATGTCGGGTCACGCCTTGCTCCATCCAGCGTGCGTCGCGCCCGTTCGGTCTCAGCAGCCTCCGCCTTCTTTTGGGCAAGCGTGCGTCCGTGCAGCGCGCGCGCCGAATCGGCGCTGGCGGCGGCAGTCGCCCGCGCCTTGGCCTTGCGCGCGCGGCGGAGATTCACGACCTCGCCAGTCATGCAGCCTGCGCCTGCTCGATCGCCTCCTCGGCAGCCATCCAGCGGGCTTCGGCGGCGGCGAGCCTGTCCTCCAGATCGGCGCGGCGCTTCATCAGTTCGGTCATGGTCGCGCCCTTGTCGGCGGGATCGGCGCTGGCGGGATCGAACATGGCGCGGTCGACGGCGCTGCGGCGCGCGGTGAGGCGCTGGATCTCGGCCTCCGCCTCCTTCGCCTCACGGCGGAGCGACTGGCTGCGCTCGCGGGCCTCGGCGGCGAGGCGGCGTTCGTCCTTGCGGTTGGCGCGCGGTTCGCCCTTGCGCGCGTTGCTGCCGGACGACTTGCCGAGGATGAAGTCGGTATAATCGTCGAGCGAGCCGTCGAACTCTTTCGCCGTCCCCTCGTCGACCAGCACCAGCCGGTCGGCGCTGAGCGCCAGCATGTGGCGATCGTGGCTGACCAGCACGACGGCGCCTTCATAATCGGCCAGCGCCTGGACCAGCGCCTCGCGCGCGTCGACGTCGAGGTGGTTGGTCGGCTCGTCGAGGATCAGCATGTGCGGCGCGTCGCGGGTGATGAGCGCCAGCGCCAGCCGCGCCCGCTCGCCGCCCGACATGCTGCCGACCTTCTGGGTGGCGCGCTCGCCGGAAAAGCCGAAGCGGCCGAGCTGGGCGCGGACGGCGGCGGGCGTCGCGCCCTTCATGATCCGCGTCATATGCTCCAGCGGCGTCTCGTCGGCGTCCAGCTCCTCCACCTGATATTGGGTGAAATAGCCGACGCGCATCTTGCCCGATGCATTCATCGCGCCGTCCTGCGGCGCCAATTGCGCGGCGAGCAGGCGGGCGAGGGTGGTCTTGCCGTTGCCGTTGCGCCCGAGCAGGGCGATGCGGTCGTCCGGGTCGATGCGCAGATTGAGGCGCGACAGCACGGTGCGCTCGCCATAGCCGACGGCGGCCATGTCGAGGGTGATCAGCGGCGGCTTCAGCTCCTGCGGGCTGGGGAAGGAGAATGACAGCGTCGGGTCCTCGGTGACCGCCGCGATCGGCTGCATCTTGGCGAGCGCCTTGACGCGGCTCTGCGCCTGCTTGGCCTTGCTCGCCTTGGCGCGCCAGCGGTCGACGAAGGCCTGCAGCTTCTGCCGCTCGGCCATCTGCTTCTCACGCGCCGCGCCAAGCTGGGCGAGGCGCTCGGCGCGCTGGCGCTCGAAATCGTCATAGCCGCCGGGGTAGAGCGTGGTCTTGCCCTGCTCCAGATGCAGGATGTGGTCGACGACATTGTTGAGCAGGTCGCGCTCGTGGCTGATCACCACCATCGTCGCGCGATAGGATTTGAGGAAGGATTCCAGCCACAAGGTCGCTTCGAGGTCGAGGTGGTTCGACGGCTCGTCGAGCAGCAGCAGGTCGGGCGCCGAGAACAGCAGCGCCGCCAGCGCGACGCGCATCCGCCAGCCGCCCGAATAGCTGTCGAGCGGACGGTTCTGCGCATCTTCGTCGAAGCCGAGGCCGACGAGGATGCGGGCGGCGCGGGCCGGCGCGGAATGGGCGTCGATGGCGTTCAGCCGGTCGTGGATCTCGCCCAGCCGGTGGGGGTCGTGGCTGGTCTCGGCCTCCGCCAGCAGCGCGGTGCGCTCGGTATCGGCGGCCAGCACCGTCTCGATGGGCGACGCGGCGCCGGCCGGGGCTTCCTGCGCGATATAGCCGATGCGGGTGCCGCGCGGCAGGTCGATCCGCCCCTCGTCGCTGTCGCCGGTGCCGGCGATCAGCCGCATCAACGTCGACTTGCCCGCGCCGTTGCGGCCGATCAGGCCGACGCGACTACGCGGCGGCAGGCTCGCCGAAGCGCGGTCGAGGATCGTGCGGCCGCCAAGGCGCACGGTGATGTCGGAGAAGGAAAGCATGGCGGCGGCCCTTAGCGGATTCGGGGCGGTAAGGACAGGGGTTGAGGAAAGCGGATAGACGGATACGCCTACGACATCGTTCACGACGAACAGAGTGTTCCTAATGGCCTGAAAGGGGTCGTCTTTTGTCAGGTGGATTGATCTGGTCGCTGACCAGCATCGTGGGCTCGGATTAACGAAGCATCTGTTATGTGGTGCTTGGCTAGGAGGAGCCGATGGAAAAATTCAAAGCTTTGTGTGCCATCGCCCTTGGAACTGCTGTTCCAAGCGCCACTGCCGCCGAGACAACGGCATGGTGCCGCAGCGCATCCGACGTGAAGGGTATGCAGATAACCGTGATTCTGCTCACCACGGGACCC
>CAZACH010000012.1:0-14955 GCA_964483275.1 uncultured Sphingomonadaceae bacterium
TGACGCGATAGACATAGGGGCGGTCGGGTTCGAGGCCGGTGAAGCGCACCTGATGATAGATGGCCGCGCCGTTCTCGTTCGCGATCGGGCTGCTGGTGCCGGTCAGCCTGACCGCGCGCGCCGCCAGTTGCGGCCCGTCGATCGCCGGCGCGATCTCCGCCTCCGCCGTCGCCTGCGCAGTGTCGGTGCGGAAGGCGACCGCCATCTCGCGCGACGGATCGGCGCCCGCCGTCAGGACGATGCGATCCGGCAGGTTGCGCGCGCCATAGGGCTTGCCCGGCGAATGCAGGTCGACGGGCTTGTCCTGGGTCGAGGCCATCGAGGGAGTGCCGAGCGCGGTCGCGGCGAGCAGCAGGGCGCAAAGAGCTTTCATTGATCAATCACCATTATTTGAAGAAGGGCCGATGGCGCCGGATCGTCCGACCCGGCGCCATCGGCTTCAGCCGTCAGAAGCTGGCGCGGGCGCCGAACTTGATGGTCGGGCCATATTCCTCATATTGGAGGAGCCGGCGGCTGCCGCCATAATTGGCATAGGCGGTGTAAGGCTCGTCGAAGATATTGACCGCCTCGGCGACCAGCTGGAACGCCTTCGTCACCTGATATTTGGCGGTGAAGTCGACCTGGATGTGCTTGCGGACATAGCGGTCCTCATCGGCGCCGCCGCCGACCTCGTCGAGATAGCCCGAGCGGTGCGTGGCCGACAGGCGCAGGCTGACCGGGCCTTTCTCATAACCCAGCATCGCGTTGATCGTGTGCTTGGAGGATGAGGGCAGCGCGATCCTGCGGCCGGCGAGGTCGGTGCCATCGGCGAGGCGGCCCTTGGCGTCGGTATAGGTATAGTTGATGTTGGTCAGCAGGCCGCTGAGCGCGCCCGGCAGGAAGTCGAACGCCTGCTGATAGGCGAATTCGAAGCCCTTGACGGTGGCCTTGTCGCCGTTGAGCGGAATCTCCGCCTCGGTGAAGGCAATGCCGTTATAGACGCCATTATAGGGGGCATCGTCCTCGCCGAACTCGACATCGACGATGAAGTCCTTGATCTTCTTGTAGAAGACGCCGCCCTGCACCACGGCGTTGCGCGCGAAATAATATTCCGCCGCCACGTCGAAGTTCCACGCGCGATAGGGCTTGAGGTCGGGGTTGCCGAATTCGCCTTCGCGCTCGCCCTCGTCATTTTCCTCGATCACGAAGCGCGGTGCGATGTTGGACAGCTTCGGCCGCATCAGGCTCTTGAAGACGCCGGCCCGCAGCACGACGTCGCGCGCCGGGGCGTAGCGGACGTTGAGGCTGGGCAGCCAGTCGGTGTAGCTGCGCTTGTAGTTGACGGGCGTGATCGCCAGCGTTTCCTCGTCCTCATTCACCTCCAGCCGGTTGGCGGTGAAGTTGTTGCGCGTCCGCTCGACACGGACACCGCCGATGACACGCAGCACGCTATTGTCGAAGCGGCCGAGCAGATAGCCGGCGAGAATGTCTTCCTTGGCGCGATAATCCTCGGCCGCCGACACCCAGTCGCTCTCCAGCCCATTGCGGATCATGCCGGCGGTGCCGTTGCCGCGATAGAAATCCCGCCATTGGCCGGGGCCGGGAACCGGGTCGATGGTGGCGAGGCCATAGCTCTGGCGCCCGACGACATCGGCCAGCGTGAAATCCCCGTCGAAATCGTCGAAGATGTCATAGCTCATGTCGAGCTGCTTCTTGCGGAAGCGCGCCTTGCCGCCCGCCTGAATCTCGAACGTGCCATTGTCGAGCGCAAACTCGCGCGCGACATCGGCGCGGAACGCATATTCGCGGTCGCGCGCATTCTCGTCGGTGGTGCGCTCCAGCTTGTCGATGCCATAGCCGGCGGGGTCGGAGAAGGCGGCCGAGCCGTAATTGACCGTATAGCCCGGCCGGCCGAGACGCGAGGTGTCGATGGTGACGCCAAGCGCGCTCGGGTCCTCGAAGCCGCGGGCATAGACGACCGGGTCGATCGAGCCGTCCTCGAACTGGCGCGCTTCCGACCAGGAGGCGTCATAGGTCACGCGCCACGGGCCGGTTTCGGTCTTGCCGCCGAGCGAGATCGTCTTGATCGTCTGGATTTCGCGGCGGTCCTTGAGGTCGCGCTCCACCGAAATCTCGTCATCGGCGGAATCGAAGGTCGCGGCCGTGTCGGTGCCGCCCGACGGTTCGCCGTCGAAGCCGAACACCAGGCGGCGGCGATATTCATGGTCGTCGAACCGGCTGTACAGGCCGCGCAGGTACAGGCTGGTGGTGTCGCTGGCGCGGGCGTCGAAGGACAGGCTGGCGCCGATCCGCTCGCGCGTCACGTCATAGTCGCGATATTCGAGGTCTTCGGCATAGATCTGGCCGTTGTCGGCCTCGCTCCAGCCATCCATCTCGATATTGTCGCTGGAGAATTTGCGGTTGTGATAGCTGGCGCCGCCGGAAATGCCGAAATCCTCGTTCAGCCGGGTCGAGAAATCGACGCCCAGCTTAGGGCTGACGGCATCGCGCAGGTCGTTGTACGAGCCTTCGGCCTTGACCGACAGGAAGCCCTGCTTGCGGTCGAAGGCGCTGGTGGTGTTGATCTCGATCGAGCCGCCCAGCGTATCGCCGTCCATGTCCGGCGTCAGCGTCTTCTTGATCTCGATCGATTCGACCAGTTCGGACGGGATGACGTCCAGCGCGGCGGCGCGCTCGTCGCCGCCGGTGGCGAGCACGCGATTGCCGTTGATCGAGGTGGAGTTGAGGTTGGGGTCAAGCCCGCGCACCGAGACGAAGCGGCCTTCGCCCTGGTCGTTCAGCACGTTGATGCCGGGCGCGCGGCGCAGGGCTTCCGCGACGTTCTGGTCCGGGAACTGGCCGACGGCGTCGCGGGTGAGGATGGTGGCGACCACGTCCGCCGCGCGCTGGCGCGAGATGGAGCTGCCCAGATTGGCCTGCTGGCCGATGACCAGGATGGTGTCGTCATTGCCGGCGCGGGCGCCGACGAGGACGCCGTCGGCGTCGCCGGCGCGCAGCACGATATTGGCGCGCGTGACGCCGTCCTCGCCCACGGTCACGCGGGTGCTGCTCTCGTCCGCGCCCGCATAGATCGCCCGCAACGTATAGGTGCCGGCGGGCAGGTCGATGAAGCGATAGCTGCCGTCCTGGCCGGCGGTGGTGCTGCGACCCAGTTCGACGATCTCGACTTCCGTGCCGGTCAGGCCGCGAATGCCGGCGGCGTCGATGACGCTGCCGGTCAGCGTGCCGGCCAGCGCCGGGTTCGAGAGCGCGGTGAAAGCAAGAAGCGCGGCGGCCATCAGGCCGTGACGCTGGATGGTGTGCGACATTATATTCCCCTTGGCGGGCGGCCTCGTGCCGCTCCGATGAGGCAGCGCTTAGTCGCGCTTCTTGACGTTCAGGGGTCACTGGCATGTCCGGTTGATGACATTCTGGTTGCGGTTCGATGACAGTGGCGGCGCGCGGGATGCATATCGCGGTCGAAACGAAATCACGCTATGAAGGGGGGCGGCAGGACGGCCCCGTGAGGATGCGTGATGGATGAAGTCGAACTCAAGCTGGAGGTTGCGCCGGAGGCGGCCGAAGCGCTGGAGACGGCGGATTTCCTGACCGGCGCGCCGGACAGGGTGGAGCAGCGCTCGGTCTATTTCGATACGCCGGGCGAAACCCTGTCGAAGGCCGGCTTTTCGCTGCGTATCAGGCAGGCGAACGGCGCGCGCGTGCAGACCGTGAAGGCGGTCGGCGCCCGGGCGGCCGGCCTGTTCGCGCGGTCGGAGTGGGAAAGCGCGGTCGCGGACGACACGCCGTGCCTCGACGAGACGACGCCGGTGCGTGCTCTGGTCGGCGAGGCGGCGGACGACATCGCCCCGCGCTTCGAGGTGCATGTCACCCGGCGCATCTGGACGGTGCGGGACGAAGCGGCGTCGATCGAGCTGGTCGTCGACCGGGGCACGGTGGTGGCCGGCGATCGCCGCGCGGCGCTCAGCGAGATCGAACTGGAGTTGAAGGAGGGCGATCCCGCCGCGCTGTTCGCGCTCGCCCGCCGCATCGACGCCGTCGCGCCGGTGCGGCTCGGCGTGTTGAGCAAGGCCGACCGGGGTTATCGCCTGTCCGGCGAAGCGCCCTCCGCAGTGAAGGCCGAACCCGTGCTGCTGCACGAGGATATGACGGCGGCGCAGGCATTCCAGCAGATCGTGCAGCTCTGCCTGCGCCAGTTCCGCCTGAACGAGGCGTTGTTGCAGCAAGGCCGCGCCGCCGCCCCCTTGCATCAGGCGCGGGTTGCCCTGCGGCGGCTGCGCTCGGCCTTCTCGATCTTCAAACCGATCATCGGCGACGGCGACGCCGCGAAATTCCGCGAGGAGCTGCGGTGGTTGTCCTCGGAACTCGGCGATGCCCGCAATCTCGACGTGCTCATGGAGCGCGAGGTGCCGGCGTCCTTGCATGACCGCATCGCGGCGGCGCGCGACGCTGCCCATGACCGCGTGGGGGAGGCGCTCGCATCGCCGCGCGTCCGCCGGCTGATGATCGACCTTGCCGAATGGACCGCCCGGGGCGATTGGCTTGCCGCCGAGGCCGCCGAGGCCGGGCGCGCGCAACCCGCGACCGCCTTCGCGGTCGTCGCGCTCGATCGGTTCCGGCGCAAGGTGAAGAAGGACGGGCGCGACCTTGCCGGCGCCGACGACGAAACCCGGCACCGGGTCCGCAAGGACACCAAGAAGCTGCGCTATGCGTCGGAGTTCTTCGAGGCGCTGTTCCAGCGCAAGCGCCAGCGGTTACGCCATAAACATTTCATCCGCGCGCTTGAGGATATTCAGCAGCAGCTCGGCGATCTGAACGATCATGCGACGGCGCCGCTTCTCCTGAAGAAGATCGGCATTGACAAGGAACCCGATGCCGCCGCGCTGCTGATGCGCCACAAGCGCGGAAAGCTCATCGAGGCCGCCGTCGAGGCGCATGACGAACTGGTCGACGCCAAGCGCTTCTGGCGCTGACGGCCCCGCCCGTCCCGCGCGGCTGGTTGCCACCGGCCATGCGATCGGGCACGGAAGCGCCATAAGGGCGATTGCAGGAGAGGGCATGGCGAAGTTTGGACGGCCGCAGGTCGAATTGATTGTCGGCGGCGAGAATCACGACATGAATCGCGCGCGCCTGGAGCTGCTCGGGCTGCTCGGCGAGAATGAATTGCTGCGCGTTCGCTGCGCGCCGGATTTCGGCGACGGCGCGGCGCTCGGGGACACGGATTTCCTCATCACCTACACCAATAATGTGTTCCCCGACGACACGGCGCGGGCGGCGCTGGAGCGCTTCCTGAGCGGCGGCGGGCGCTGGTTGGCCATCCATGGCGCGGCGGCCTTCACCTGCTTCAAGCCGCCGGCGGTCGATATCGGCGGCATCCAGCTGCCGGGCCTGACCGACACGCCCGACCGCGAGCCGGACTATATGAACCTGCTCGGCGTGCGGTTCGTCTCGCACCTCGCGCAGCAGCCCTTCACCGTCACGCCCGGCCCGGTCGCGCATCCGGTGACGGAGGGCATCGGCCCGTTCGAGGTGATCGACGAGCCTTATATCCTCGAACTGCGCGGGGAGTGCGACGTTCTGCTGGAGGCGCGCTACACCGGCGAGGCGCCGGGCTATGTCGAGGGGCCGTGGCTCAGCGACGATCCGCGCCCGCAATTGCTGCGGCACCGCCATGGCGCCGGCGAGGCCATGTACCTCGCCCCCGGCCATGCCTGCGGCAAATATGACCTGCGCCCCTTCATCGACGAGATTCCGGTCCAGCCCGGCCCGTGGGTCAGCCCGCAATATGTCGAACTGGTCCGCCGCCTGATCGCCTGGGGGGTCGAGCCGGCGCTGGCGGCGGGCTGATCCCGCCGCCCCACTCCCCCGCGGCTGTGTCAGGCGGCGCCTGCCGCCGCGCTGCCATAGGCCTCCTCCATCGAAGGCGTTGCCGCGCGGTCGGGATCGGGATTGTGCGGCGCCGGGCCATGGTCGCGCATCGGGAACCAGGTGCCGCTGAAATCGGACGGCCCGAGATAGGCGATGTCGATGTGGCGCGTGGCGAAGCGCCACAGCCCGTCCTCCCGCACATAGCTGTCGTGATAAATGCCCTTCAGCAGGTTCACATTGCCCGCCGGCGCGACCAGCGTTTCCTCAAGATAGACGCGCGCGATCGGCGCCTCGCCCCCGAAATCGAAGACGACATTGTGCGCGAGCTGCCAGACGTTGGGATATTGCTGCATCATCGTCCACCACGCGTCGGCGACGGCCTCGCGCCCGCGAACGACCTGGCCGAGGATGCGCCATTCGCCGTCGCTCGCCCAGCATTGGGCATAGCCGGCCTTGTCGCGGCGCCAGACGCAATCGCTCGATCGTGCGATCAGGTGGCGGAGTTCGGATTCAATCTGCAACGACATTCTGCTTTCCCGGCTGGAGGGCTGAGGCGGGCTGGTCATCGATCGCATGACATGCGGCGACGCGCCCGAAGAAGGAGCCATTGGCCAGCGTCATGCCGCTGGCATAGCCCTTCGGCGTCTGGATGATGCCGGCGGCGCAACTGCCGGCGGCATAGAGGCCGGGGATCGGCTGGCCGGCGGTGCCGACCACCTGCGCATCGGCATTGACGCGCAGGCCGCCGAGCGAGTGATAGAAATATTGCGCCTTGCCGACCGACAGGTCGAACGCCGCATAGGGCGACTGATCCAGCGGTTTCAGCCAGTCCGGATATTTGCCGAACTGCGGGTCGCGGCCCTGCGCCGCCTCGCGATTATAGTCCGCCATCGTCGCTTGCAGCGCGCCCTCCGGCATGCCGAGCGCGGCCTCCATCTCGGCGATCGTTTCCCACCCGTCGATCAGCGCATAGCGGAACTGCTCGTGCAGTTCGGGATAGGCGAAGGTCTCGGAATCGAGGATCAGATAGGCCGCCATGTCGGGTTGCTCGAACACGAAGGCGGCGGTGCGGCCATGATAGCTGTCCTCCGCGACGAAGCGTTTGCCGTCGCGGTTGACGATGATGCCCTTGATGAGCTGGCTGGGCGGATAGAGGCAGGCGGTCGCGTGGATCGCGTCGATCGATTCGACATCGGCGCCGATCGCCTGCGCGATCTCGATGCCGGAGCCGTCGCTGTAATCGGTGCCGATCGGCTCGCCATGTTCGAGGATGGCCGGGCTGGCCTCGCCGACGATCCGCTTGTTCATCTGGAAGCCGCCGGTGGCGAGCAGCACGCCGTCGCGCGCCTTGGCGACATGGTCCTTGCCCTCGACCTTGAACGCGACGCCGGTGACGCGCCCGCCATCGTCGCGCTCCAGCCCGGTGACGCGTGCGTCCGAGACGATCCTGACGCCGACTTCCTCGCAGCGCGCGAGCAGGGCGTCCATCAGCTTGAGGCCGCAATTGCGCGGCGGCCCTTGCACCAGATGGCCGCGCAGCGCCGGCGTGGCGATGTCGCGATAGGGCCAGACCTTTTCATTGCCGGTGCTGTAGAGGCCCTCGCCGCCGGACGGGCAAAGCGTCTTGTCGGTATAGAGCTTGCGCGCGAAGGGCACGCCCTGCGCTTCCAGCCAGTCGAAATGCGCGACGCTGCCCTCGCTGAAGGCGCGCAGCACCTGCTTGTCCGAGACGTCGCAGATCGCATCGAGAAAGGCGTAGAGCGCGTCCGGGCTGTCCTCGACGCCAAGGTCGCGCTGCAAAGCGGTGCCGCCGCCCAGATAGATCACGCCGTCCGACATGGCGCTGGTGCCGCCGCCGGCCGTCGCCCGTTCCAGCACCAGCACGTCCGCGCCGCGCGCGCGCGCCTCGATCGCCGCGCAGGCGCCGGTGACGCCCAGGCCGACGATCAGGAAGTCGCATTCAAGCGATTGTTGCATCATCCTCTCCTCCACTCGCGGCCGGACCGACCCCGGTCGATCACCCGCCGAAGATGGGGCTGTCGCCCGCCTTCAGCAATTCGTGCGCGCGCCGCCACGACGCGAAGGCATCCATCAGATGCTTCTCATCCGAATGCACTTCCGTAAAGCACTGGCTGTCGGCGCGCGTGTCGAAATAGCAGCCCTGCACCCCGTCGCCGGTGAACTGGCTGCCCCGCGCATAGCCCTTGGCCTCCATGCGCGCGCATTCCTCGTCGAAGCTGCCGGTCAGATAGGCGACGTGGTGGAAGCCTTCCTCGCCGGGCTTGTACATGTCGCGATAGACGGACGGCGTGTCGTTATGCTGGGCGGTGAACTGGATCATCAGGTCGCCCAGATAGCCGAGCGCATAGGAGAAGTCGGGGAATTCCCCCGGCGCCAGCTCGCGGCCGCGATAGCGATAGGTGTCGAACTTGTGATGCGGCAGCACCACGAACGGCCCGGCGCCATAGAGGCGGTTCCACTTGTGCACCGCCTCCTCGACATCGTTCACGAAATAGGCCGTCTGGAACAGCGTCCTGCGTTCTGGGTTCATTGCCGTCTCCTGGGATTGCTTGCCGGTCAGGCGGTGAGATGCGCGATCGCTTCGGGCGGCATCACCGAGAACAGCTCCTGCGCATTGGGATTGCGGCGCAGCGTCAGCCCGCCATTCACCTGCAGATTCTGGCCGGTCATGAAGCATTCGTCGCGCGCCAGCCAGACGCAGGCATGGGCGATATCCTCGGCGGTGCCGATGCGGCCCAGCGGATATTCCTTGGTGAAGGCTTCGAGCACCGGCGGATAGCTGAGCGAATCGCCCGCCATCGGCGTCGCCGTCACGCCCGGCGAAATGGTGTTGGCGCGAATGCCCTTGACGCCATATTCATTGGCGACCGTCCGCAGCACATGGTCGGTGCCGGCCTTGGTGCCCATATAGGCGGCGTGGTTGTCGAGCATGATCGTCGCGGTGGCCGACGAGATCTGGATGATCGAACCGCCATTCTCCATCGCGCCGACCAGCGCCTGGAAGAAGAAGAACGGCCCCTTGAACTGAATGGCGCAGATCTTGTCGAGATCGGCCTCGGTCGTGTCCTCGAACGGGCGCAGCAGGCCCCAGCCGGTGGCGTTCACGCCGATATCGACCTTGCCATAGGTTTTCCGGGCCTGATCGACGGCCGCGAACACCTGGTCGCGCTGGGTAATGTCGCAATCGACGGCGATGCCACCGATTTCCTTGGCGAATGTCGCCATGCGGTCGGCGCCGCGACCGCCGACGACGACCTTCGCGCCCTCCGCCGCGAGGCCGCGCGCGATGACCTGGCCCATATTGCCGTCGCCCGCCGCGCCCAGCACGATGGCGACCTTGTCCTGCAGGACTCCCATAATATCTCCCTCAAAGCCTTGGTGTATGTGAATGTGTTGAAATGCCCGCCAGATCTCAGGCGGCCGGATCGTCCGACAGGTAGCGCATCAGGGTCTGGTGCAGGTGGCGGATGCGCACTTCCTGATATTGCGCGAACAGAACGGGCGCCGGCGAACCCGAATGAAGGCCGTCCTGCAGCCTGCCGAAGCCCTCGGTGTCCTGATCGTAGACATGGCCCAGCCACGGCGGAAACACGCCGCATTCGCTGTACAGGTCATCGGCGCCGAGCGTGACGAGATCGACTTCGGGCAGCGGCGACCCGTCCTTCGGCTTGGGCTTGAAGATCATGAAGTCGAAGGTCGTGCGGTTCGGATCGCCCGCCAGCGGCACGAAGCGATAGGCGAACGGATAGCCGAGCGAGCGGAACAGGATCAGGTTCGGGAAGATCGAATATTGGACCGCGTCGATGACCTCCGCGTCCGAGATGCCCTTGAAATGCGCGGCATCCTCTTGCGACATCGACTTGCGGATCAGGTCCGACATCGCCTGGCGCACGGTGGTGCCCTCGGGCAGTTGCGGGGCTTCGGCGCTGTCCGTCATCATCCGCATCATGGCATCGAAAATCTGCGGCTCGCCGAGCGTTTCCTCCACCGAATCGCTTTGCACGCCGGTCGGCTCGACGAAGCGGCTGATAGTCTCATTGCCCGGCCAGACATCATATTGCGTGCTGGAATCGCCGCTGAACGTCCGGACCTGCGAATGGAGTTCGGAGACGTGGAAGGCCTCGACGAAGCCTTCGATGCACGCCTTCCAGTTCGCCGGCATGACCTTGCGCACGATGGTGGCGAGATAGACGTCGCGGCGCGACCAGTCCGCGAAATGATCGGGCAGGTTGGCGAGGTATTCGGTCAGCGGCGCGGCGTCGGGGTCCTTGTTGACGAAGACGAAGCCGTCCCACAGGCCGACCTTCACTTGCGGCAGGTCGAAACGTTCCTTGTCGATCTGGGGGAAGTCCCAGGCGGCGGGCAGGCGCTTCATCGTCCCGTCGATTTCCCAGGAAAAGCCGTGATAGGGGCAGCGTATCTGGGTGAGGCTGGTGTCGGCCGCGCACAGCTTCATGCCGCGATGCGGGCAGCTGTTGTAGAAAGCCTTGATCTCGTCCTCGGCGGTGCGGACGATCATCAGCTTCAGGTCGGGGCCTTCATAGAGCAGCGTATCGCCGACTTCGGGAATCTGCTCCTCGCGGCAGGCCATCTGCCAGACGCGCGACCACATCCGCTCGACCTCGAGGTCGAAGAAGGCCTGGCTGGTATAGCGTTCGCGCGGCACCGCCGGGATCGGGATGTCGACTTCCGAATATTCGGTCAGCGCGGCCGGGGCGGGGCAGGCGTCGTCCTTGATGATCTCCTGATACATCGGCCGTTCGCTGCGGCGATGCAGCGGTCGATCGCGAAGCGCGGTGGACGCCATAAGCTCGACACTCCTCTCGAAAGCGGTGGAGCCGTCCGACGCTCTCCGGCGGGTTGGGCTCAAAACATTATGCTAGCATAGGATATGCTGATGTTGATGTGAAGACGCTTCGGGAAGCAGTATAGGATAATCCGTTCGGGCCGGTGCGCCGTTTGTCGCGGGAACAGGGCTATACCGCGCGAAAACCCGCAGGTTCGCGCTTATTCCGCGTCCAGCCCTTCCTGGTCCTGGCGGTCGCTGAAATGGTCCGCCAGCCGGTTCAGCCCGTTCAGCAGGCGGCGCGCCTCGGCGGCGCCCAGCACCTCGTCGATTTCGGCGATCAGCGCGGTTGCCGCCGCCTCGAACCTGTCGTGCGCCTCGACGCCCTTGTCGGTCAGCCGCACCATGACCCGGCGGGCGTCGTCGGGCAGGCGGGATCGCTGGACGAATCCGTTTTTCTCCAGCCTTTTCAGGGTCTTGCCAATCGTCGCATGGCCGATGGCGAGCCGGGCCGACAATTCGGTCTGCGACAGGGGGGACATCTTCCACAATTCATGGACGACATAGGATTCGGCGGGGTGGACGTTGGTGCCGACAAGCGTGCTCATGAAGCAGGTCGTCTGAAGGCGCGCCGCCACCTGCAGCATATAAGGAACGCTGTCCTTGATCGGGTCGCCGCGCAATTTTCGCCGGCGATTGCCGTCGCTGCCGGCGATGACAGACTCTTCCAGTTCCAAACCCTGTTCCCCTCATGTCGGACTATGAACGTGTAGGCGATTTGCGGCCCCGCGCAACCGGCCGGCGGCAGACTGTCGCGAGACGGTTGCGCTATTCTCTATGCTAGCATAATATCGATTCGATAAGTCGGTCGAACGCAATTTCAAAAAGAAACCGACAGCTGTGGGAGAGGATGCTTTTGGAAAACGACTTCGACATCGTCGTTGTGGGATCGGGCGGGGCCGGGCTGTCGGCCGCCATCGCCGCCCGCGAGGCGGGAGCCTCGGTCATGCTGGTGGAAGCGGACACCGTGCTCGGCGGCGCGACCCGCTTTTCCACCGGCGTCGTCTATGCGGCCGGCACCAGCACGCAGCGCGAGGCCGGTATCAGCGACAGCGCCGATGCGATGTACGATTATCTCATGGTGCTCAACCAGCACGGCGTCCGGCCGGCGATGATGCGCTATTATGCCGACCACTCGGCCGAGGCCCTCGAATGGCTGAAGGAACTGGGCGTCCAGTTCCCGGACTCGATGCTGATCCATTCCTGCATCAGCGGCGTCCGGCGCGGCCATACGCCGGCCGGGTTCGCGCTGGAGATCGTTGAAAACCTCATCAACCGCGCCGGCGTCGTCGGCGTCGAGACGGCGCTCGGCACGCGCGTCGACGGGCTGATCCTGGAGGACGGCGCGGTGCGCGGCATCCGTGCCGACGGCATGGATCTTCGCGCGGGCGCGGTGGTCATCGCCACCGGCGGCTTCGGCAATAATCCGGAGATGCTCCGCCGCCTGTTTCCGTCCGCCGCCTATCATGGCGACCGCACCTGGGCGGTGCACCGCGACGCGCCCTTCATCCTCGGCGACGGCATCACGCTCGGCGAAAGCGTCGGCGCCGCGATCGCCGGCCACAACCATGGCCTGATCCTGCCGAGCACCTGTTTCTCGGCGCGCAATATCGAGGCGTTCCTGCCGCCCTGGGTGGTCGCGGTCAATCGCGAGGGCCGGCGCTTCATGGCCGAATGGAACTCCTATTGCGTCGCCGGCAACCTGATCGACGAGCAGACCGACCGGCGCTGCTGGGCGGTGTTCGATCACAAGGCGCTGGCCGACAATAATGACGATACCAGCTACACCGATCCCTATGACAGCGGGCATGTGGTTTCGAGCTGGGAACTGAACTCCATTCTGGGTGAAGTCGAAAAGGGCGTCGTCCACACCGCCGATACGATCGCCGGACTTGCGCAAAAGGCCGGAGTCGACGCGGTGGCGCTGGCAGAGACGATCCGCATCTACAACGCCGACATCGCGACCGGGCAGGACCGCCAGTTCAACAAGGACGGCAATGGCCGCGCCCTGCCGCCGGTGCTGACCCCGCCCTTCTACGCGGTGGAGGTGCGGCCGGCGATCATCGGCTTCACCGCCGCCGGATTGGACACCGATGTCGATTGCCGGGTGCTCGACGCGCATGGCCGGGCCATCCCCGGCCTCCATGCGGCGGGCGAGGTGCTCGGCTCCTACCACGGCAAGCGTTACGGCGGCGGCGGCATGAGCGTCGGCGGCGGTATCGTCTTTGGCCGCAAGGCCGGCCGCGTGGCCGCCCGCCATGCCCAGCATCAGTTCCAGGGCGCGTGAAGTGAGCCGGCAATCGTCCGGACGTTATCAGAACAACCAGATCAAAGGGGATCATCCATGTTGAATCGTCGCACCGCCATCCTGTCGCTGGCCATGACCAGCGTTGCCCTGCCGCTCGCGCCCGCCGCCGCGCAGACCGCCGCCGAACCGGTCGCGTCGTCCGGCTTTGGCGACGACATCATCGTCACCGCCCGCAAGCGCGAGGAAACCTCGATCGCGGTGCCGGTCGTGATCTCGGCGGTGGGCGAAAGCGAGATCAAGGCGCGCGGCATCTCCAATCTCGACGGCATCGCCCGCGTCGTGCCGCAGCTGCTGATCGCGCCCCAGGGCGGCGCCGTGCAGGGCGGCAACGTCTCGATCCGCGGTATCGCCGGCCCCGACACCAACCCGTTCGGCGACCAGACGGTGTCGTTCAACTTCGACGGCGTGCAGGTCGCCAAGGCGCTGGTCCGCAAGCTCAGCAGCATGGACGTCGCGCAGGTCGAGGTGCTGAAGGGTCCGCAGGCGCTGTTCTTCGGCAAGAACAGCCCGGCCGGCATCGTCACCATGCGCACCAACGATCCGACGCCCGACCTGGAAGCCGGCGTTTCGCTCGGCTATGAACCTTATGCCCGCGAGATCCGCGCCGAGGGCTTCGTTTCGACGCCGCTCACCGAAACGCTCGGCGTGCGCGTCGCCGGCTATTTCTCGGACATGGACGGCTATCTCAAGAGCAACGTGCCGGCCAATGCGGCGCTCAAGCCGTTCGACGACAGCCGCAGCCCCAACCAGCGCGACTGGGCCGGCCGCGTCACCCTGAAGTGGGAGCCGACCGACAGCTTCGATGCGCGCTTCAAGTTCAACTATAACAAGCTGACCGGCACCGGCCCGGCGGCGACCACGCAGTTCATCTATTGCCCGAACGGCGCGCCCCAGTCCGGCGCGATCGACAGCTGCAAGAAGGACAAATATGTGATGAATCCGGGGTCGGGCGCGGCGGTGCCGGCGATCGCCTCGGGCTTCCGCGACGGCAACAACTTCACCGATCTCGCCCAGATCCTGTCCAGCCTCGAAATGAATTTCTACGCGAGCGACGCGGTCACCATCACCTCGGTGACGGGTTTCTACAATATCGACCTCGATCAGGCGCAGAATTACGAGAACGACTATGCCGTCGCCCTGCCGAGCCACAATATCTACAAGAATTCCGAGCTGTCCCAGGAATTCCGTATCCAGTCGAATTATGACGGCCCGCTGAACTTCACCGGCGGCGTCTATGCCGCGACCACCAGCGCCCGCAGCTATTCCCACACCTATGTGTTCGCGCCCGAGGCGAGCGGCGTCGATGCGCTGGTGCCCTTCGGCCTCGGCTTCATCCCGGTCGGCGTGCCGTTCCAGATCAACCAATATGACCTGAAGCAGAAGGGCAAGGCCTATTCGGCCTATATGCAGTTGAGCTATAGCCCGGTCGAAGTCATCGAGATCACCGCCGGCGGCCGTTACTCCTATGAAAAGAAGCGCCTGCCGCGCGTCCGCAACCAGCCGGTCGGCCTTTACGACCCATTCAGCTTCACGCCGCTCTCCCCCGCCGACGATGTCGCGCACCTCAAGGGCAGCAAGGACAGCTGGAACGACTTCTCGCCGGAAGTCACGGTGTCCTACCGGCCGAACCAGCAACTGACGCTGTTCACCTCCTACAAGCACGGCTTCCTGTCGGGCGGCTTCAATTCAGGTTCGACCGACTTCGCGCTGGCGCAGGACGTGTCCTACGACCCGACCACGATCAAGGGCTTCGAAGGCGGCGTGAAGGCGCTGCTGTTCGGCGATACGCTGCGTCTGAATGCGGCGGCCTATACTTACAAGGTCACCGGCATGCAGGTTTCCGTCACCCAGGGCCCGGCGCAGTTCACCACCAATGCGGCGACCGCGCGGACCAAGGGTTTCGAGCTGGACGCCA
>CAZACH010000012.1:14965-18147 GCA_964483275.1 uncultured Sphingomonadaceae bacterium
CTCGCGCTGGCCCAGGACGTTTCTTACGATCCGATGACGGTCAAGGGCTTCGAAGGCGGGTTGAAGGCGCTTCTTCTCGACGATGCGCTGCGCGTCAATCTGTCTGCCTACACCTACAAGGTGTCGGACATGCAGGTGCAATATTATGAGAATGCGACCAACACCATCAAGAACGCCGCGGCGTCCAAGGTCAAGGGCGTCGAGTTCGACTTCAACTATCGCACCCCGATCCAGGGCCTGTCGCTCACCGGCGCCGCTGCTTACAACGACGCCAAATATTCGAGCTTCCCGGACGTGCAATGCTATAACGGCCAGACCGCGGCGATGGGCTGCGTCTTCCGGCCGACCACTGCCGATCCGAGCGTCAGCGCCTGGCAGCAGGACCTTGGCGGCCATGTGCTGCCGCGTGCCCCGAAATGGTCGCTGGCCGGCAGCTTCAACTTCGACACGCCGCTGACGGACACGCTCAAGTTCGGCCTGACCGGCGGCGTCAACTACACCAGCGCCTATGATACCGACGTCACCGCCCATCCTTATTCGCGGCAGTCGAAATATGCGATCGTCGACGCCACTGTCCGCGTCGGCGAAACCAATGACAGCTGGGAGCTGGCGGTCATCGGTCGCAATCTGACCAATAAATGGTATATTGCGGCCTCGACCGACGTGCCGTTCACCGGCGGCGCGGCCGGGTCCGGGATGCTCGGCGACCGTTTCGCGTCGGTCAGCCGGGGCCGCGAGATCCTGCTGCGCGCGAGCATGCGGTTCGGCCAGTAAGGCCAGAGCAGCGCCGACCTTCTTCCACGCGACCGACAAGCACCGACAGGAGAGAGAGAATGAAGCTGGAACCGATCATGGATGGACATGATCCCGCCTATCTGCGCGGGGACCCGATGTCCGGCGAACGCTATTATTCGAAGGACTTCGCGGCCCGCGAATGGGAGCATATGTGGAAGAAGGTCTGGCACATCGCCGGGCGGGAGAATGAGCTGGAGGAAGCCGGCGACTATCTGGTCCACGACTTCCTGCACGAATCCGTGATCGTCATGAAGCAGGAGGACGGCAGCCTGAAGGCCTTCCACAATGCCTGCACCCATCGCGGCCAGCGCCTCGCCTGGGAAAGCTCGTCGGCGGACACGCTGACCTGCCCCTATCATGGCTGGGTGTGGGGCAAGGACGGCATCCTCAAGGACCTGCCCGATCCCGACGATTTCCCGCAGGGCAATCCGTGCGGCAAGCGGCGGCTCAAGGAAACCCGCGTCGCCACCTGGGGCGGCTTCGTCTGGTACGCGATGAGCGACGCCGCGCCCGATTTCGCGACCTTCATCGGATCGGTGCCCGAACAGTATCGCAACTATCCGCTGGAAAGCCTGGTCAGGGTGTTCTGGATCAAGATCGACCTTGAAACCAACTGGAAGTTCGCGCCCGAAAACTTCTCGGAATCCTATCACACCCGCACGGCGCATCCGCAGGTGCCCGCCTTCTGCGACCAGGATTTCTGGAATGCGCGGCTTGAGATGTTCCCGGAAGGGCATGGCCGCACCATCCAGCCCTTCCGCCCGTCGCTGCGCGACGTCACGCCCGAGGAAGGCGCGCGGCATTTCGACGAGCTGCTCCGCAAATGGGAGATCGATCCCGACAAATATCCCGATTACCCGACCAAGGTCGTCCAGGGCTGGCAGGACCTGCAGGAGGCCAAGCGCCGGCTCGGCCCCGGTCGCGGCCATACCCATTATGCGCAGCTTTCGGGACCCGAACTCACCGAAAGCGTCCACTCGACGGTGTTCCCCAACGTCACGCTGACCTTCGGACCGGACGAGGTCTTCCTGCAACGCACCGAGCCGCATCCCGACGACCCCAATAAATGCACCTTCGACCTGTGGTGCATGGTCTTCCCGATCGAGGGGCGCACGATGACCGAAACGCCGATGGTGGGCACCGAGCGCCTGCCGATCGCCGAGGCGCCGTTCATGCGCCGCGCCTTCGACCGGGGCCGGGGCGTGCCCGAAATGCACGGCGGCGTCGTCATCCAGGACCTGATGCTGGCCGAGGGGCAGCAGCGCGGCATCCATTCGCAGGGCTATGAGGATGCCTATCTCTCGGCCTCGGAGACGCGGGTGCGCTTCTTCAACGAGGTGCTGAACGATTATCTCGAGGGGCGTCGCTGATGAAGGTCCTGCTGATGGCCGCCCATGGCAATAATGGGCGGCTGCTGCTGCCGCGTTTCCGCGATGCCGGGTTCGAGGTGCGCGCGGTGCGCGCCACGCCGGGCCGCGACGCGGAACTGACCGCGCTCGGCGCGACGGAGGTCATGGTCGGCAATGCCGCCGATCGCGGCTTCCTGCGGGAAGCGGTCGCCGGCGTGGACACCGTCTATCATATCGGCGCCACCGCCAATCCGCTGGAGCGCGAGATGGGCTTCGCGATGATCGACACCGCGCGAGAGGCGGGCATCGGCCATTTCGTGTACAGTTCGGTGCTGCACCCGCTCGCCGAGAAGATGGTGCAGCATAAGCTGAAGCGCGAGGTCGAGGAGCATCTGCTCGAGGCGAATATTCCCTTCACCGTGCTGCAGCCCGCCGACTATATGCTGCCGCATGTCTTCGCGGCGGCGTTCGAGACCGGCCTGTGGGAAAATCTCTACAGCCTCGATCGCGTGCAGGCGATGGTCGCGCTCGAAGACGTGGCCGAGATCGCAACCAAGGTCATCGCCGAGCGCGCGGCGCATTTCGGCGCGACCTATCAGCTCTGCGCCCCCGGCAACCACTCGGCGCGCGACCTTGCCGCCGCCGTGACGCGCGTCACCGGGCGCAAGGTCGAGCCGGTCCAGGTCACGCCCGACAGCTATTTCGAGCGCTTCTATGGCGTCGGGCAGGGCGAGCGGTTCCGCTACCAGCTCGGCATGATCCGCTCGGTGGCGCTGTGGTACGACCAGTTCGATTTCGCCGGCAATCCCAACGTCCTGACCTGGCTGCTCGGCCGCGCGCCGACCACTCTCGACGATTATATCCGGCGGCAATGGGAGCGCCATCAGGCCGCCTCGGCGGCGGCCTGACAGGCGTCGATCGGCGGGCCGGGGGTCAGGGTTTGTCCGGTTTGGACGGCGCCAGCCCGCTCCCCACCCGGCCACCCAACGGTAATATTCCATGGGTGACCGGGTGGGGGGAGCGGGCTGGCACCGCTTC
>CAZACH010000013.1:0-6601 GCA_964483275.1 uncultured Sphingomonadaceae bacterium
AGGCGGGTCATGCGCACCCGCTCCTCGCGCCGCTCGCCCGATACGGACGCCGATGGCGCGGCCGCTGCCTCGCGGCCCTGCGCCGGCGCTGCCGCGGCCGGGGCCTTACCCTGCGGATTGGCGCGCGCGGCCGCCAGCACATCGCCCTTGGTGACGCGGCCGTCCTTGCCGGTGCCGTGAATCTGCGAAGGATCGACGCCCAGTTCGAGGACGATGCGGCGCACCGCCGGGGACAGGGTCAGCGGCTGCGCCTCCTCCTCGCCGTGCGACTGCCCCTGATCGAGGACGTGCTCGGCATGGGCCGCGGCCTCCGCCTTGCCGATCGCGGTGCGATCCTCGGGCGCCGGCGTCGCGCTCGTCGACGGCGACTTGCCGGCCTCGATCCGCGCGATCACCGCGCCGACATTGACGGTCGCGCCCTCGGCGACCGACTGTTCCGCCAGCACGCCATCGGCCGGGGCGTTGACCTCGATCGCGACCTTGTCGGTCTCCAGGCTGGCGATCGGCTCATCCGCCTTGACCGCCTCGCCCGGCGCCTTCAGCCACTGGCCGAGAGTCGCCTCGGTGATCGATTCGCCCAGCGTGGGCACCACTACATCGGTCGCCATCTCATTCACCCTCTGAATTATGACCCAGCGCTTCCGCCACCAGGGCAGTCTGCTGAAGCGCATGGTTGCGGGCAAGGCCTGTCGCCGTGGCGGCGGAGGCCTTGCGCCCCGCATAGACCGGCCGCGCCGGTCCGACGCCCGCTGTCGCCAGGCATTCCTCGATCAACGGCTCCACGAAGAACCACGCGCCGTTGTTCTTCGGCTCCTCCTGCGCCCAGACCACCGTTTCCAGATTGGTCATCCGCTTGAGGCGGATCACGAGCGCCTCCGACGGGAAGGGATAGAGCTGCTCGATGCGGACGATGGTCGTGTTCTTGTCGCCGGCGGCATCGCGCGCCTCGGCGAGGTCGTAGAAGACCTTGCCGGAGCAAAGCACCAGCCGCTTGACGTCCTTGTCCGCCGGCGCCGCCGGATCGGACAGGATGCGCATGAAGTGGCTCTCGCCGGTGAACTGGTCGCGCGTCGACACCGCCGCCTTGTGCCGGAGCAGCGACTTGGGCGTCATGATGACCAACGGCTTGCGGAACTTCCGCATCATCTGGCGACGCAGGATGTGGTAATAGTTCGCCGGCGTCGTGCAGTTGGCGACCTGCATATTGTCTTCGGCGCAAAGTTGCAGGAACCGCTCCAGCCGGGCCGAACTGTGCTCCGGCCCCTGCCCCTCATAGCCATGCGGCAACAGCATCACGAGGCCGTTGACGCGCAGCCACTTGGCTTCGCCGGCGGCGATGAACTGGTCGATCATCACCTGGGCGCCATTGGCGAAGTCGCCGAACTGCGCCTCCCACAAGACCAGCGTGTTGGGCGCCGCCGAGGCATAGCCATATTCGAAGCCGAGCACGCCGAACTCGCTCAACGGACTGTCGAGCACCTGGAAGCGCCGGTCGAGCGCCGACAGCGGGATATATTTGTGGCCGTCCTTCTGGTCATGCCATACCGCATGACGCTGGCTGAAGGTGCCGCGTCCCGAATCCTGCCCGGACAGGCGCACGCCATAACCGTCCTGGAGCAGCGTGCCGAAGGCCAGCGCCTCCGCCGTCGCCCAGTCGAAGCCGTCGCCATTCTCGAACATCGCCTTCTTGGCATCGAGGATCCGCGCCAGCGTCTTGTGGATCTGAAGATCGGCCGGCGGCGTGGTCAGCAGCTTGCCCAGCTCGGCGATGCGCGCGTCGGACACGCCCGTGGCGGCCGCGCGGCGCTCGGTGATCGCCTCGCGCGGGGCGGCGAAGCCGGACCAGTCGCCCTCGAACCAGTCGGCCTTGTTGACCTTATAGTTCTTGGCTGCCTCGAAATCGGCGTCGAGCTGCGCGACATAGCGCGCGGCGGCCTCGCCGCTCCACGCCTCGTCGATCACGCCTTCCGCCTTCAGCCGCTCGCCATAGACCGCGGAGACGGGCGGATGGCGCTTGATCTCGTCATACATGAGCGGCTGGGTGAATGCCGGCTCGTCGCTTTCATTGTGACCGAAGCGGCGATAGCACCACATGTCGATCACGACGTCGCGCTTGAAGACGTGGCGATATTCCGTCGCCAGCTTGCACGCGAACGTCACCGCTTCCGGGTCGTCGCCATTGACGTGGATGATCGGCGCCTGGACCATCTTCGCGATGTCCGACGGGTAAGGCGACGAGCGGGCGAATTGCGGGCTGGTCGTGAAGCCGACCTGGTTGTTGATGACGAAATGGATCGTGCCGCCGGTATTATAGCCGGCGAGGTCGGAAAAGCCGAAGCATTCCATGACGATACCCTGCCCCGCGAAGGCGGCGTCGCCATGGATCAGGACCGGCACGACCTTTTCGCGCTTGAGGTCGTCCAGCCGGGTCTGCTTGGCCCGCGCCTTGCCCAGCACGACCGGGTCGACCGCCTCCAGATGGCTGGGATTGGGCGCCAGTGACAGGTGGACGTCATGCTCGTCGAAGGTGCGGTCGGTCGATGTCCCGAGATGATATTTGACGTCGCCCGAGCCGCCGACATCCTCCGGATTGGAGGAGCCGCCGGCGAATTCGGCGAAGATGGCGCGCGGCGGCTTGGCCATGACGTTGGTCAGCACGTTCAGCCGGCCGCGATGCGCCATGCCGATGACGATGTCCGTCACGCCGTAATGGCCGGCATATTTGATGACGCCTTCCAGCGCCGGAATCATCGATTCGCCGCCGTCCAGGCCGAAGCGCTTCGTGCCGACATATTTGCGGCCGAGGAACTTTTCCCACTGCTCGGCCTCGATCACCTTGGTGAGGATGGCCTTCTTGCCCTCGGTGGTGAACTCGATGGCGGCGTCCTTGCCCTCCATCCGCTCCTGCAGGAAGCGGCGCTCCTCGACATCGGCGATGTGCATATATTCGAGGCCGACCGGCCCGCAATAATTGCGGCGCAGGATGTCGACGACCTCGCGGACCGTGCCCTGCTCGAGACCGAGCGCGCCGCCGATATAGATTGGATGATCGAGGTCCCCGGCGCCGAAGCCGTGATATTCCGGCGTCAGGTCGGCGGGAAGCTCGCGGCTGTACAGCCCGAGCGGGTCCAGCCGGGCCGCGAGATGACCGCGCACGCGATAGGTGCGGATCAGCATCTGCAACCGGACGGATTCGGCGGCGGCGCGGGCGATCGCGCCGGAATCGGCGGCGCTGGCGGCCCGGCTCGCCACGGCCTTGTCGGCCGGCTTGCCGACATCGGGCGTGGGCGCGGGCGCTTCCACCGCCATCTGGGTGGGATCCAGCGCGGCGGCGAGCGGATCGCTCGAAACCGGCGGCCAGTCGCTACGCGCCCAGCTGGGGCCTTGCGCGACATTCTCCAGCCCCTCGAACCAGCGGCGCCAGCCCGGCTCGACCGATTGGGGATCGGCGGTGAAGCGGTTGTAGAGGTTTTCCACGAACGACGGGCTGAGGCCCTCGACACTCTCGAAATCGCCGCCTTCGAAACCCATCACGCTGTCCCTTGGCCCACGAAGTTATGCCGGCGCCTCAAGGACGCCGGGCATGGTCTGAATACCCCACCTGTGTGGCGGAGATAAGCTTAATCAAGCTTTAAGCAAGGCCGCGAGCGTGGTTCCAAGTTCGGACGGGCTGGCGGCGACGCGGATGCCCGCCGACTGCATCGCCTCGATCTTGCTGTCGGCGCCGCCCTGGCCGCCCGACACGATGGCGCCGGCATGGCCCATGCGCCGGCCCGGAGGCGCGGTGCGGCCCGCGATGAAGCCGACCATCGGCTTCTTGCGGCCGCGCTTGGCTTCGTCCTTGAGGAACTGGGCGGCTTCCTCCTCGGCCGAGCCGCCGATCTCGCCGATCATGATGATCGACTGGGTGGCGTCGTCGGCCAGGAAAAGCTCCAGCACGTCGATGAAGTTGGTGCCGTTGACCGGGTCGCCGCCAATGCCGACCGCCGTCGTCTGGCCGAGGCCTTCCTGCGTGGTCTGGAACACCGCCTCATAGGTCAGCGTGCCCGAGCGCGACACGACGCCGACCGAGCCCTTGGAGAAGATCGAGCCGGGCATGATGCCGATCTTGCATTCGCCCGGCGTCAGCACGCCGGGGCAGTTCGGGCCGATCAGCCGCGACTTGGAACCCGACAGCGCCCGCTTGACGCGGACCATGTCCAGCACCGGAATGCCCTCGGTGATGCAGACGATCAGCGGCACCTCGGCGTCGATCGCCTCAAGGATCGAGTCGGCGGCGAAGGGCGGCGGGACATAGATGACGCTGGCGTCGGCGCCGGTCGTCGAGACCGCTTCCTTGACGGTGTCGAACACCGGCACGCCGATATGCTGAGTGCCGCCCTTGCCCGGCGTGACCCCGCCGACGACCTTGGTGCCATAGGCGATCGCCTGTTCGGTGTGGAAGGTGCCCTGGCTTCCGGTGATGCCCTGGGTGATGACCTTGGTATTGGCGTTGACGAGGATCGACATGAGTTGATGCTGACCTTTCCGTGTGGAGGCGAACGGCGGGGCTTAGGCGAGGCTGCCGTCGATGGCGCGGCACGCCACCTGCAGTTCCTTGACCGCGTCGACCGACGCCTGGAGATTGGCTTTCGCCTCGTCGGACAGTTTGATCTCGACGATCTTCTCGACGCCGCCGGCGCCGATGACGACCGGAACGCCGACATAGAGGTCGCTCACGCCATATTCGCCCGACACATAGGCCGCGCACGGCAGGACGCGCTTCTTGTCATAGAGATAGGCTTCCGCCATCTCGATGCCGCTGGTCGCCGGCGCATAGAAGGCCGAGCCGGTCTTGAGCAGGCCGACGATCTCGCCGCCGCCCGAGCGGGTGCGCTGGACGATCGCGTCGATGCGCTCCTTGGTCGACCAGCCCATTTCGATGAGGTCGGGGATCGGGATGCCCGCGACGGTCGAATATTCGACCACCGGCACCATGGTGTCGCCGTGGCCGCCGAGCACGAAGGCGGTGACGTCCTTGACCGAGACCTTGAACTCCTCGGCCAGGAAGGTGCGGAAGCGCGCGCTGTCGAGCACGCCGGCCATGCCGACCACCTTGTTGTGCGGCAGGCCGGAGAATTCGCGCAGCGCCCAGACCATCGCGTCGAGCGGGTTGGTGATGCAGATCACGAATGCGTCGGGCGCGTTGGCCTTGATGCCCTCGCCCACCGCCTTCATCACCTTGAGGTTGATGCCGAGCAGGTCGTCGCGGCTCATGCCCGGCTTGCGGGCGACGCCGGCGGTGACGATGATGACGTCGGCGCCGGCGATGTCGGCATAGTCGTTCGTGCCCTTGAGCTTGGCGTCGAAGCCTTCGACCGGGCCGCACTGCGACAGATCGAGCGCCTTGCCCTGCGGAACGCCCTCGACCACGTCGAACAGGACGATGTCACCAAGCTCCTTCGTCGCCGCGAGATGGGCGAGCGTGCCGCCGATGTTGCCGGCGCCGATGAGCGCGATCTTCTTCCGAGCCATTAGACCCCCATTTGCAAGACGCTGTTGGATAGGCGACCGCAGGTGCGGTCGTCAGGAACGCGCCTCGCTTAAGCCGATTCGGCGGGGGCATCAACCGCGAATGGCGTTTGCCGACCGCCAACCCGCCCGGCGGCCGCGTCCGGCCTCAACCGTGGCCCTCGGCCAGATAGTCGTCGGACTGCATTTCGCGCAGCCGCGACACCGTGCGCTCGAACTCGAAGAGGCCGTCGCCGGCCTGGTAAAGCGCCTCGGGTTCGGCGTCGGCGGCGGCCAGCAGCTTCACTTTATGCTCGTAAAGCGCGTCGATCAGCGTCTTGAAGCGCGCGGCCTCGTTGCGATTCTCCGCCGTCATCACCGGAATGCCGACGAGAATGACGCTGTGATAACGCCGCGCGATCGCCAGATAGTCGGGCGCGCCCCGCGCCGCGCCGCACAGCTTCTTGAACGAAAAGACCGCAACGCCCTTCAGGCTCTTGGGCACGTGCAGGGTACGGTTTCCGGGCACCGGAATATCCTCCGCCGGAACATGCGCGCGATCCTCCGGGGGATAGTCGGTGAGGCGGAAGAAGGCCTCGCTCAGCGCCCGCGTCGCCTCCGGCCCGTTGGGCACATACCAGGTCGGCGCGCCGCCCAGCCTTTCCAGCCGGTAATCGGTCGGGCCGTTCAGCGAGACCACGTCCAGCCGGGCCTTCAGCAGGGCGATGAAGGGCAGGAAATGCTCGCGGTTGAGGCCGTCCTTGTACAAATCCTCGGGCGGCCGGTTCGATGTCGTCACCACCGTCACCCCGGCGTCGATCAGCCCGGTGAACAGCCGCGACAGGATCATCGCATCGGCGGTGTTGTTGACCACCATCTCGTCGAAGCAGAGCAGGCGGGACTGGTCGGCGAGCGCCGCGACGACCGGCGCGATGGGGTCGCCGGCCTCGCGCGCGCGCTCGACCCGCAGCCGGTCGTGGACCTCCAGCATGAACTCGTGGAAATGGACCCGCCGCTTCGACTCGGCCCGCGCGCTGGCGAAGAACAGGTCCATCAGCATCGACTTGCCGCGCCCGACACCGCCCCACATGTAGATGCCGCGCGGCGCGCT
>CAZACH010000013.1:6611-17666 GCA_964483275.1 uncultured Sphingomonadaceae bacterium
GACAGGAAGCCGTTGCGGCGCGGCGCGGCCAGTTCGCTCTCCAGCCGGACGAGATGGGTGATCGCGGCCTTCTGGTCCTCGTCTGGGCGAAGCTCCCCCGATGCGACCAGCGCTTCATAGCGGGCGCGCAGGCCGGTCATTGTCCGCCCCCGGCGGTCCGCACCTTCCGCGTAATGCCCGAAAATGTCGCGGCAAGCGCGCCATCCTGCTCGATCGTGCCGCGCATGAAGATCATGCGGCCGGTTTCGCGCATCACCTCGACGATCACATCGACCGGCCGGCCGATCTCGACCGGCGCAAGAAACTGCGTGCCGGCCTCCAGCGTCACGGAATTCACCGCGGCCGACGCGCTCAGCAGGGCGGGGCCATAGAACAGGCTTTGGTCGACAAGGCCCATCAGGAACCCGCCATGGACCAGACCATTGACGTTCCTGTGCCGCGATTGCGGAACGACGCGCATCAGCGCCCGCCCCCGATCGTCCACCCGCAACCGCATCTCGCCGAAATGGTCGAGATAGATTTCGTCTCGTGGCTGGCCGTGGCGCACCAGCCACGCCGGTTCCCGGTCGTCGACGAGAAATCCTCTAACCTTGAAGTACGCAGACTGCCCGGGTGTCAGAGCTGCCGCTCCAGCAGCATCTTCTTGGTCTCGGCGATCGCCTTGGCCGGGCTCAGGCCCTTGGGGCACACGTTCGAGCAGTTCATGATCGTATGGCAACGATAGAGGCGATACGGGTCTTCCAGCTCGTCGAGCCGTTCGCCGGTCATCTCGTCGCGGCTGTCGGCCAGCCAGCGATAGGCTTGCAGCAGGATCGCCGGGCCAAGGAACTTGTCGCTGTTCCACCAATAGCTGGGGCAGCTCGTCGAGCAGCAGGCGCACAGGATGCACTCATAGAGGCCGTCGAGCTTGGCGCGATCCTCCGGCGACTGAAGCCGCTCCTTGCCCGAGGGTTCGGGCGTGACGGTCTGCAGCCACGGCTTGATCGAGGCATATTGCGCGTAGAAATTGGTGAAGTCCGGCACCAGATCCTTGACGACGTCCATGTGCGGCAGCGGCGTGATGCGCACTTCGCCCTTCACCTCGTCGATCGCCTTGGTGCAGGCCAGCGTGTTGGAACCGTCGATATTCATCGAGCAGGAACCGCAAATGCCTTCACGGCACGAACGGCGGAAGGTCAGCGAGGCGTCCTGCTCGCCCTTGATCTTGATGAGGGCGTCGAGCACCATCGGCCCGCAGCTGTCCAGATCAATCTCATAGGTGTCGTAGCGCGGGTTCTCCCCATTGTCGGGGTCCCAGCGATAGATTTTGAAGGCCTTCACACGTTTGGCATCGGGCGCGGCCTTGAAGGTCCGTCCCTTTTTAACCTTGCTGTTCTTGGGCAGTGTGAATTCGGCCATGTGTCAATCCCTTGAGTCTGGGTCCCGATAGCCAATCGGCGCCCGGATCGAAAGCCCCTACTTGGTTTTTGGTGCGATCCGGCGCCTTCAGCCCAGATTTTCCGGCCGATCGACATCCGCCGAGCGCCCTTCGATGATCACCGCATCCTCCTCGCCCACCACCGGATCGCGGCGGCGCAGCGTCCTCGCCGTCGCCCACGCCATCATCGCGAAGCCGAGGGTCGAGCCGCCGAGCACCGCCACGCCCGCGCCGATCGTGCCATAGCGGGACAGCAGCAGGACGAGCGAGCCGACCAGCAGCACCGCCGTCACGAACTGGATGCGAAAGGAGGTGACGGACCGTCCCATGGCGATCAGCGCCGGCTCGAAGGCGACGCCCATCATGTCGAACACCGCGGCGGTGCCGAGCAGCAGCAGCAGCGGATAGGCCGATGAGAACGCCTCGCCGCCGACGAGTCGCAGCAGCGGCTCGCCGATGCCGAGCAGCAGCGCGAAGATGACGGCGCCGCACAGCGCCGCCATCCGCACCGACCGTCGAAGCAGCCGCGCGAAATGATCCGGGTCGACCGACAGCGCCCGCGCGCGCATCAGTTCGGGGAACAGCGCGCGCGAAAAGAGCTGGGAGAGCTTGGCCACGGCATTGCCGAGCTGGTGGGCGAGCCGGAAGCCGCCCGCCGCCGCCGGCGTCACGAAGAAGCCGACCAGCAGCACCGCCACCTGCCGGCTGCTGAGCGCGAAGGTCGAGCTGGCGTTGGTGGCAACGGCAAGGCTGACGATGCCGGGATTTTCCGCGAAGATATGCTTCCACGAAAAGCCGCTGCCGCGCCACTTGATACCGCGCGCCGCGCGCAGGGCGCCGATCCAGTAGGCCGCGCCCGACATCAGTTCGGCCAGGATCCAGGCGAGCAGGAAACCCTCGATGGATCCCACCGTCGCCCACACCATCAGCGCCCCGGCAAGGCGCGCCACCGGCATCACCGTATCCATCATCGCGGCGACGCCGAAGCGGTCATAGAGCCGCAGGATGCCCATGGAGGTGGAGCGGACGGCGATGAGCGTCACGAAGCAGAACAGCAGCGCCTGACGCGACAATTCGGCGCTCCAGCCGAAATGCGGGCCGAGCAGGCTCACCGCGATCACGGCGATCAGGCCGCCGAGGACGGCGCCGCCGACGTCGAGGAACAGGCACGCCTTGACCAGCCGCGCCAGCGTATCGAGGCGCCCCTCGTGCAGCGGCGAGACGCCGTAGCGCACGATGATCTGCCAGGTCTGGAAGCCGACGATCGCCGTGATCGTCTGCGCCGTGCCGATGATCAGGGTGAATTGTCCAAAGCCCGTCAGGCCGAGCGTCCGCGTCACCACCGCGAGATAGACGAGGCTGAGCACCGCGCCGATCCCCTTGCCGCCGAGCAGCCAGCCGACATTGGCGAGGATCGCCCGGAAGCTGCCGGAAGCCTGCGCGTCGGACCGGGTCCCGCGTTTGCCCATCATGCCCGCCTTGCCAGGATCGCCTCGGCGAGGGCGTGGTCGTCGAGCTTGTCGACGTCGATGCAGGCCTCGGCCATCGGCATTTCAACCGCCGCCGCCTTGACGCCGAGGCGGCGTCCGGCCCAGCGCAGCGCCTGCCCCAGACTCGCGAGCCGCAACCCGACCGCCGCGAGCATCAGCGGCCCGAACGCGCCGATGACGGCACGTCCGCGCTTGCGCTCCTGCTCGATGCGCTGCCACAGCCTGAGCACGGCAAGCGCCCGCGGGCTCGCGAACCAGAACAGGTTGGCGCCGGAATAAGCGCCGCCGCGAAAACGCAGCCAGGTCCGGCGGTTGCCGGGATAGGCCGCCTCCAGCACCCGGCGCTCGACCACCGCCACGGCGAGGTCGGCCGGCTCCGCCGTCGCCCGCGCGACGAAATGCGAGATCATCGCCGCATCGATCAGCACATTGTCGGCGGTCGTCACGAGATAGGGATAGGCGCCGATGCCCTCCATCGCGCCGGCGAGCGCGCCGCTCACCGAATCCCCGCCGGCCGCATGATCGACCCGGCCATCATCGAGGCCCGGCAGGCCCGCGAAGCCGTCGCGCGCCTGCGAGACGATGACGACGCGCGCCACCATCGGGTGCGCCAGCAGCGTTGCGACGACGCGGGCCAGCATCGCCTGCCCGCCGACCGGCACCAGCGCCTTGAGCGCAACGCCGAAATGCGCGGCCAGCGGGTCGACGCCCGGCCGCTGTCCGGCCAGCACCACCGCCACGCATTTTCGATCATCTGTCGGCAAGACCATGGCGTCCGCTATCCCATCGCGGCTGTTCCGCCAAGGCTGCCGACCATTGCGATGATCGCGCCAGCCGATTAGCTGGACGCTCAGCAAAGGGTGTGGAAGCAGTTGGAACATTCAAAGGTCGCGCTGTGGCGCCTCGGCCGCAACGAAACGCAATTATGGGGCATGAGTTCGGCCGAGCGGCTTGCGCGCATCGCCCGCGCGGAGAAATTCGCGCTGGAGGACCCGGATGCCGCCTCCGCCCTGCTCGTCAACGTCCAATATGCGTTCGACCCGCTGTGGCTGCGCCATCTGGCGAAACAGCCCGGCAAGGTCGTGACCTTTGGCGGGCAGCCGGTCATCGCGCATGTCACCGGCGAGGCCGATGCCAATGCGGTGGCGGCCGCGATGACGGCCGGCGCCCCCCTGCCCCCGCATCTCGAAATCATCGCCTTCGAGGATGGCGGCCAGATCTATAACGAGACGCTGCGCAAGCTGGAACGGCCGTTCATGAACCGGCTCGAGCCGGACACGGTGCGCACGCTGGAGCGGGCAAGCTATTTCGGCGCCTACAAGGGCGTCACCGACCTGCTCACCAAATATCTCTGGCCGGAATGGGCGCTGGTGCTGACCCGCCTCGCCGCGCGGATCGGCATGAGCCCGAACATGGTGACGACGATCGGCGCGCTGCTCTGCCTCGCCGCGACCGTCGCTTTTTATTACGGCCATTACTGGCTCGGCATGGCGCTCGGCCTCGGCTTCATGGTGCTCGACACCGTGGACGGCAAGCTGGCGCGCTGCACGATCACCTCGTCGCGCTGGGGGGATGCCTTCGACCATGGCCTCGACCTCGTCCATCCGCCCTTCTGGTGGTGGGCGTGGGGCGTCGGCCTCGGCTCATGGGGGCTGGCGCTTTCGGACCGCGCCTTCCTGCTCATCATGATCGTCATCGTCGGCGGCTATGTCGCCCAGCGCGTCATCGAGGGGCTGTTCATCTATCGCTTCGGCATGCACATCCACGTCTGGGAGAAGCTGGACTCGCAATTCCGGCTCATCACCGCGCGGCGCAATCCCAACATGGTGATCCTGCTCGGCTTCACGCTGTTCGGACGCCCCGATCTGGGCTTGATCGCACTGGCGTGGTGGACGATCCTGTCGCTGATCTTCCACGCCGTCCGCCTGATGCAGGCCGAAGTGCGCGCGCGCGGCGGCGAGAAGATCGTCTCCTGGCTGGGGTGATGCGGCAATGAACGAGACGATCCGGAAATTCGGCTATCCCGCCACACTGATCCACGAATATGCGCATTGGCTGGTGCTGTTGCGGCCGGCGCAGCCGACGCTCGGCTCGCTGGTCCTCGCCGCCCGGTCCGACGCGCGCGCCTTCGCCGATCTACCGCCCGCCGCCTTCGCCGAAATGGCCATCGCCGTCGCGGACATCGAGCGCGTGCTGCAAGGCGCCGTCGCCTATCAGCGGATCAACTATCTGATGCTGATGATGGTCGACCCCAACGTCCATTTCCACGTCATCCCCCGCTATGAGGGGACACGGACGCATGCCGGCCTCAGCTTCGAGGACAAGGGCTGGCCCAAGCCGCCCGCATTGGGGGACGCCGTCAGCCTTGACGATCAGCAGACCGCCGCGCTCGCCGGCTGGCTCAAGCAATTGTGGGACGGCGACTGACCGACCGCTTCCCGCTCAGGCCGAAAGCTGCGCGCTCTCCCCGCCCGCGGCCCAACCGGCCGTCAGCGCGCGGGCGACATCGAGATCGGCCGGGAAATCCACTTCCGCCCAACGATGGCCCTTGATCGACACGGTGCCGATCTCGACCTCCGACGCCAGGCGGTCGATGACCTTGAGATACCAGTTGGTCGTGCCTTCCGGCGTCCGCATCACGGCCTCGACCTTGTCGACGAACGTCCGTGGCCCGCTGCCCCGGAAAACCAGCATGCCGATCGATTCGGCGTTGGTTTCGGCCGCCGTGAGCGTCTTGCCGATGGCCAGCAGGCGGCCGCCGTCGCGGCGCACCTTCATGTCGTCCTCGTCATAAGTCGGCTTTTCGTCGACCGTGACGGTGATGGGCGCCGTCGCCCCGGCCAGCACCTGCCGCACCAGCGTCGGCGAAACCAGCGTGTCGCCGTTCAGCAGCAGGAAGTCGCCACCCATATGCTCGCGCGCCATCCACACCGTGCCGAGATTGTCGGCGACCTGATAGAAGGGATTGAACAGCGTGCGGATCCCCGCGCCGCCATCCGGGCGGCCGGCAATGGACGCGACCACCTTATGCTCGCGAAAGCCCGTCACCACGACGATATCGTCGATGCCGTTGGCGATCAGCGCATCGAGCTGCCAATCCAGCAATGTCTTGCCCGACAGCGCGATCAGGCACTTGGGATCGTCGGCCGTAAGCGGCAAAAGCCGTGAACCCTGCCCGGCGCTGAGGATAATCGCTTTTTTCATAGCCTTGGCCAGTTAATGGCAGAATATGGCGATACGGTGGACAAGCGCCGACGAAGGCCAGCGCGCCGCGATGCAGGGCCGCTCCAGCCATCGGCATGAAAGAAGCGCTCCCCCATCATGCCGCAGCGATTTTTTTCTACTATTTTCAGCGCCATTGGATAGAGCCGCTTGCGGAGGCCCCTCAGCACAACGCACGATCGAAGTTCAAAAAGGTAAGTGAGCGATATGTCTTCCGCGCCGGAGATTTGCTTTATCTTTATCGGCGGAACCCATCAAATTTACCATTTGGCTCCCGTCGCGGCCGAAATCAGCAGGCGCGACGCGGGGTTCTCCGTCCGGTGCATTTGCGCGGATGCGGAAGCAGAGCTGGCATTGCAAGGCATCGCGGAACATCTGGCGGCGGATCGCATGTCGATAACGCGAATCGCCGTACCGTGGCTCTCCAGATTGATGATCCAGATCACTGGTCGCAAGGCTGCGGGCAAAGGCCCGATCCTCGCTGCCATCCGATGGCGGGCGCGGCATTCACGGGCGATTGTCGTACCGGAACGCACCTCGGCGATCATACGGAAAATGGGATGGCGTCGTCCGCTGTTCCATTTCCGGCATGGGGCGGGAGACAGGTCGCCCGCCTCCGAAGCCCGCCTCGGCGCCTTCGACCTGATCGTCGTGCCGGGCGAGAAGGAGGTCCAGCGCGCATTGGAGCTGGGCATCGACCCGTCTCGCGTTCGCATCGGTGGCTATGTGAAGCTCGACTACCTTCGCATCGCGCCGCCATCCGCGGAACCGCTGTTCGCCAACAACCTGCCGACCGTGATGTACAATCCGCACTTCGATCCCCGCATCTCCTCGTTCGGCATCGCCCGCGAAGTCATCAAGCGTTTTCAAGGGCAAGATCGTTATAATCTGGTTTTCGCGCCCCATGTCCGCGCCGTGGAGGATCTGCCTGCGGCCGAACGGGATAGCCTGCTCTCATTGGCGGTGCCGGGGAGCATCATCATCGACCTGGGTTCGCCGAGCCTTTTCGACATGCGCTATACGCAAGCCGCAAATCTCTACCTCGGCGACATGTCGAGCCAATTATACGAATTCCTGTCCAGACCGCGTCCGGTGGCTTTCATAAACGCGCATGGGGTTCAATGGCAGAACGACCCGCGTTACGCCGGCTGGCATCTGGGCGAGGTGGCGGACGGTCCCGACACGGTTATAGCCGCCATTGATCGTGCTTTTGCCAGCCATTCACGGAAGAAAGAGGCGCAGGCAAAGGCTGTTCAATTCGCCTTCGGTGACTATCAGGGCGCAATCGCGCACGCGGCGGACATCCTGCTCGACGCCCTCGCTGCCCGGCGATGACGCCGATGTCCGGCCTCGTGAAGCGCGCCGGGATCGCGTGTCCGCGCACCGTCGCAAACCGGGCCAGGATCGAACGGAGGGCAGCCTGATGTGCGGCATCGCTGGATGGTATCGGCGCGGGGGCGGCAATGTGCCGCCAGAGGTGCTCAAGGCGCAATGCGACAGGATCGTCCATCGCGGCCCGGATGATGAAGGCATGCTGATCGAGGGCAATCTCGGTATCGGCATGCGCCGGCTCAGCATCATAGACCTGGCTGGCGGGCACCAGCCCATCGAAAGTCCCGATGGCCGCCATGCGATCGTCTTCAATGGAGAAATCTACAACCATCTCGACCTGAGGCGCATGCTCGAGGCCGCCGGGCACAGCTTCACCACGCACAGCGACACGGAAACGATCCTGGTCGGTTATCGGGAATGGGGCGATTCTGTCTGGGCGCGCCTGGATGGCATGTTCGCGGTCGCGATCTGGGATCGACGAGAGCGCCGCCTGACCTTGGCGCGCGACCCCATCGGCATCAAGCCGCTTTACCTGACCGAGCAAGCGGGCGGGCTCGCCTTCGCTTCCGAACTGCCGGCATTGGAGGTGCTGCCCGCCCATCGGTTCGACCTGTCGCAACGCGCCGTCCACGATTTCTTCAGCTTCGGCCACATCCGCACGCCGCGTTCCATTTACGAACAGGTCCGCAGCCTCAAGCCAGGCCATTTTCTGACGATCGGACCGGAAGGGGATTCCACCGAGACCGCCTACTGGCAACCGCACTATCAGGAGGGCGAGCCGCGCCCGGACGAGGAATGGATCGAGACGTTCCGGCAACGCTGGCTGGAAACGGTCGAGCGGCACATGCTGAGCGACGTCGAAGTGGGGGCGTTCCTGTCCGGCGGCATCGACTCGGCCGCCGTCGTGGCGGCCATGACGAAACTCGTCGACGCGCCTGTACGCACCTTCACCATCGGCTTCCCCGTGGAGCGCTTCAACGAAGCCCCCGCCGCCGAGAGCGTCGCCCGGCATCTGGGCTGCCGGCATACCACCCGAATGATCGACCTCCAGCGGGCGCGCGAAATCCTGCCGGCCGTTCAGCGTTGCTATGGCGAGCCTTTCGCCGATCCATCCGCCGTGCCGACCTGGTACGTGTCGCAGGTCGCGCGGGAGCAGGTCAAGGTTGTGCTGTCCGGCGATGGCGGCGACGAGCTGTTCATGGGGTACAAGCGCCATCGCACGGAGCGGCGGATAGGCCAGATGCACCCGCTGGTCAGACGCTTCGCGCAAACGGTGGCGGGCTGGCCCTCGACTCCGTTCAAGGCGCTCAATCCCGCGCTGCATCGCGTCCAGCGCGCGCTGGGCAGCGCGGGGCTTCCGGATGGTGTCAGCCGCTTCTTCGCCCGTACACAGATCACCTCACCCGCACTGCGGGCAATCGTCTATGACCCGGCCTTTCTTGCCGCGGTGGAAGGCCCCCGGCCGTTCGAGCGGTTGCGTGACGAGTATTTTGCCAATCCCGACCAGAGTATTTCCCGCGATCCGCTCGAACAATTTGTGCATGCCGATCTCGCGCTCAATCTACCGTCGGCCATGCTGACCAAGGTCGATCGGGCGAGCATGGCCCATTCGCTGGAAGTGCGCGTCCCGATGCTCGGGGTCAGCTTCGTCAACTGGGCCCTCACCGTGCCAACGCACATGAAGATGCGCGGCAAGGTGGGCAAATATCTGGTGAAGGAGGCCGTGGCTCCCTGGCTGCCCGAGGGCTACATCAATCGACCGAAGCGTGGTTTTGCCATTCCACTGACTGAATGGTTCGCCGGTGACTTCGGCAGTTTCGCGCGCGAGCTATGGCACGACAGCGGCTTTCGGCAGGCCGGGTATCTTGCTCCCGCTGCCGTGGACTCAGTGCTTGAACAGCACAGGACGGGCGAACGCGACCATGGCCGCTTCCTCTATGCGCTTACGATCTTCTGCCTGTGGTGGACGCATCGCAGGACCGGATAGGGAGGCTGTCCGCTGGACGGCGCCTCGTCACGCGCGACTGCCGTCGATGAGACAGTCGCGCGTGGAGAGCCTTAGGACGGATTGCCATTCAGCCCATACGGGCCTGCAAAGCGCGATTTCCTGTGCTTCGGTGCTCACGTACCTGAATGTACGCTGCGCTCCGATGCTCGAAAATCACCCTTTTCGGCTCCGCCTGAACTGAATCTCGATCCGTCCTAGTAAACGCGGGCCTTGGGCTTGATATAGTCGATATCGTCGGTGAGCGTGTAGTCGTGCACCGGACGCGAATCGAGCGTGACGCCGCCCTTGTCGAACCAGCAGACGCTGTGCTTCATCCAGTTCTCGTCGTCGCGATTGGGGAAGTCCTCATGCATGTGCGCGCCCCGGCTTTCGTGCCGGTTCGACGCCGAATGCATGGTGACCACCGCCTGCGGGAGCATGTTATCCAGCTCCAGCGTCTCGATGAGGTCGGTGTTGAAGATCAGGCTGCGGTCCTGGATGCCGATGTCGGTCAGGCTCTCGAAAACCTTGTCGATCTTGCCCTTGCCCTCGTCCAGCGACGCCGTGGTGCGGAACACCGCGCAGTCGGCCTGCATCGTCGTCTGCATCGCGTGACGGATCTCGGCGGTCGAGGACCCGCCGGCCGCGTTGCGATAATGGTCGAGGCGGGTCAGCGCCTTCTCGTCGGCCGCCGTGATCGGCGCGCCGTGCTTGCTGTGCGGCTTGATCAGCTCGGCGATGCGGTGGCCGGTGGCGCGGCCGAACACGACGAGGTCGATCAGGCTGTTGGAGCCGAGGCGGTTGGCGCCATGGACGGAGACGCAGGCCGCCTCGCCCACCGCGAACAGGCCGGGGACCACCGAGTCGGGGTTACCGTCGCGGATGGTGACGACCTCGCCATGATAGTTGGTCGGGATGCCGCCCATATTATAATGGACGGTCGGCACCACCGGCAGCGGCTGGCGGGTCAGGTCGACGCCGGCGAAAATCTTGCCGGTCTCGGTGATGCCGGGCAGCCGCTCGGCCAGCACCTCGGGCGCGATATGGTCGAGGTGCAGGTAGATATGGTCCTTGTTCTTGCCGACGCCGCGGCCTTCGCGGATCTCCATCGCCATCGAGCGGGAGACGACGTCGCGCGACGCCAGGTCCTTGGCGGACGGGGCATAGCGCTCCATGAAGCGCTCGCCCTCGGAGTTGGTGAGATAGCCGCCCTCGCCGCGCGCGCCCTCGGTGATGAGGACGCCGGCGCCGTAGATGCCGGTCGGGTGGAACTGCACGAACTCCATGTCCTGCAACGGCAGGCCGGCGCGCAGCACCATGCCGCCGCCGTCGCCGGTGCAGGTATGGGCCGAGGTCGCCGAGAAATAGCAGCGGCCATAGCCGCCCGTCGCCAGCACCGTGGCATGGCTGCGGAAGCGGTGGATGGTACCGTCTTCCATGCACATGGCGATGACGCCACGGCATTCGTCGCCGTCCATGATCAGGTCGAGCGCGAAATATTCGATGAAGAAGTCGCAGTCGTACTTCAGGCTCTGCTGGTAGAGCGCGTGAAGCATGGCGTGGCCGGTGCGGTCGGCGGCGGCGCAGGTGCGCTGGGCCGGCGGGCC